>JABHGC010000177.1 GCA_018672285.1 Methylococcales bacterium | reverse complement strand
TTTAACCGGTCATGCACTTATGACTTGAATTCAGGTTGTGTGAAAAGGCTGCAGAGCCACCAAAAGGTTGCCGTCCTGATATGGATATGGTGATTGATAAAGCCAAAGAAATTGCAGATTTATTAGGCATGGATGGTGATAAAATCCTACCGTATAAACGTAAAAAAGATGGTTTTTATGATGCACAAGAAATCTTTAGAGATATTTGTAAAGCGTCAGAAGGTTCTGATGCGAACTTAACTGGTATTTTAGAAGTTGAAAAAGTCGATGGTATTACACCATACGAGCAGCTGAAAAAATTGCGTGGCATTCAATGGCCAGCACCACATTATGAGACAGCCAAAAAAGGTGGGACTAAGCGCCGTTATATGTTGCAAGAGGGTTGGGAAACTCGTCCTTATGGTTACTTCAGAACCAAGGATGGCAAAGTACATATCAAAATGTGTGAGCAGGACTATTCGCAACGTAAAGAAATTACCGAACAGCTCATGAAATTTGGTGCCAAGGGTCATGAAGATTTCTATGCTGTTGATAATATGGATCTTCTGAAGAAAGCGCGTGATATGGGGCTGACGCCAGAGATTCCAGATGAAGAGCATCGCGGTAAACATTGGGAAAAAATTCCAGAAGATAAATATCCGTACTGGATGGGGTTAGGGGTGGTGTATGAGCATTTTCATACCGCTAAATCTAACCGTAGCCCGACCACTCGTCGCTTAGTGCCAGAAATGTATGTCGAGATGCATCCTGAAGATGCCAAAGATTTAGGCATAAAAGATGGCGATAAAGTACGCGTGATTACTCGCCGGGGTTCGTTAGAGGCAAAAGCTCAGATTGGTACCAATAGTTTGGTTAAACCTGCGCGAAATAATGTCCCCAGAGGCTATATGTTTGGTCCTTGGAACTTATCTGTTGCTGATAGCGCCGATCCTAAAAAGAACAAATGGCTTGCAAACGGGATCACAAACCGGGCATTTGATCCTGTATCTGGCCAAGTGGACTTTAAGAAAAACGTGTGTCGGATTGAAAAGATAGGCTAATCCCTGTTGATGTGGAAGGTGGCACAATTGAGTGCTACCTCATTTTTCGGAAAGCCAATCATGGATCGAAGAACATTTATTAAAAGGTTAGGGCAAGGTGCTGCAATGGCAGCGTTGCCAATGACAGGGCAAACAGCCAATAATGGTATGCGTTACCTAAGGCCACCTGGGTCATTATCTGAAGAAGAATTTACTAGCCAATGTATTCGCTGTGGGCAATGTAGTGAAGTGTGTCCAAATCGGTGTATTCAGTATTTTGGTTTTGAAAATGGCCTGTCATCAATTGATACGCCTTATATTATTCCAAGAGAAAAAGGCTGTATTTTATGCATGAAGTGTGGCGATGTCTGCCCATCAGGTGCCATAAAATCAGTGATTAGAGAAGCACAAGCCATTATCGATAATGTTCAAATGGGTACGGCGCGGGTGGATACTACGTTGTGTTTATCGTTCCAAGGGAAAACCTGTGGTGTTTGTTATAGGTCGTGTCCATTACAAGATGTGGCCATTAAAGTGGGTATGTTGGAGCAACCCCATGTGAATGCCGATAATTGTGTTGGCTGTGGATTGTGTGAGAGATCCTGTATACAGCAACCCCAAGCAATACGAATTATTCCTGAACATTTTGGATGATCTATGAGTGAACAACCCGTTAAGCCTTTTTTCTTATGGCGTCATTTAAACAAACTTCGATGGTTAACCTTAATCACCGTTTTTTCGATGTTAATTTTATTGCCCTTTATTCATGTCTATCAAACCTTTTTGGCCGCTCACTCGTATGATTTGTTAGCCGATTCAGAAAAACAAATTTATGATGTGATGGAAGTGGTCACGGTGCCTTTTGTGGGTGCGGACCCCGTTGAAGATTTAGATGCGATAAAAGGCAACACTTGGTCAGGGACATTTTGGGAGCTACAGCTCAGTGACCCATTAGCCGCAGTTGGACAAATATCTGCAGGGCTTACGGTCTATACCCCATTTTTACTCACCATTATTATCCCTGTTTTATTGACGCTTCTGTTTGGCCGTTTTTTTTGTGGCTGGATTTGTCCTGCCACTTTTCTCTATGAACTGAATACCAACCTTGCTGCAGGGTTGCGTATGCTGGGGTTTAAAGTCGGTAATCGGCAATATGATAAACGAATTAAATATATTGTCTTAGCCCTTGGTGTATTTCTATCGGCGATAACAGGGTCTATTTTAATGGCGGGTATTTACCCTCCTGCAATATTAGGCCGTGAGATTTATTATGCCATAGCGCTTGGTGGTTTTGGTGCGGGTACGCTTTTCTTTCTACTGACATTATTATTTGATTTGTTTGTGGCTCGAAGAGGGTTTTGCCGTTACGTTTGTCCAGGTGGTGCATTGTATTCTCTGTTAGGCCGCTTTCGTTTGGTGCGTATCAAGCGTGTGGTGGAAAATTGTAATGATTGTGCGAAATGTAATGCGGTGTGTGAGTTTGGCTTAGACCCACTTAGAGATAACTTCGGTCAAGAGTGTAATAACTGCACGGCTTGTATCGCCATTTGTCCAACAGATGCGATGACGTTTACCCTTAAATTGAAGGACATCGCAGGGCAAGGGCCTGGCCATCTTGGTCGTCAGTATAAGCGCGATCATCATGAGGGTGATGTTGATGGAGAGGCGTAGTTTATTAAAGCAGCTGGTGGCAACAGCCGCTTTTTTGGCTGTGGGTAGCACGCCTTACTTAGTATCAACAGTCTTAACAGGCAATATGGTAGCAAGGAGCCGTTATCCCGAGCGTAATATGATTAGACCCCCTGGGGCACTAGAGGATGATGCCGCTTTTATTGCTGCATGTATCGGCTGTGGCTTGTGTGGTGAGGTATGCCCACAAAAGTGCATTTTATTTCATAAAGCAGACGGTGGTACACAGGCTTATACGCCTTATATTAATCCTGAGCAAAAAGCCTGTATTTTGTGTGACAAATGTATGGAAATCTGCCCCACTGAGTCATTAACTGAAACACCTCGAACCGACATCAACATGGGCATTGCACAAATTGACCGAGTGGCTTGTTACCCCTGGGTTGACCGAGGTGTCTGCGGTGCTTGTGTGGCCATTTGCCCTCTTGGCAGTAAAGGCATAGATTATGAATTTGCCAATTTTTACAAGCCAGTTGTGCAAGATGGTTGCGTTGGTTGTGGCCTTTGTGTTGAAGTGTGCCCGCACCCCAGTATCCCTATCTGGATAGTCGAGCGAGGCTCGGGTACGAAGTATTTTCCAATAGTGGAATGAGTCTGAAGGATGCCTATATCAGCAGCAAATAAGCGTTACCTTAATAAGTGTGTGTGTTTGCGCAAATATTGGTCAATATGATTAACCGGTATCACGTTCATCAATTGTTTTAAAT
>JABHGC010000169.1 GCA_018672285.1 Methylococcales bacterium | reverse complement strand
TTCAATCGGCCTGAATTTGAACCCTAATTTTTTCTGCTTGGCTCGGGGTTTGTACTCAACCACCAGATCATCCAATAGTGCGCTCACGGTTAAATGCTGAAAATTGGGTTGAACCTTACAGCTATCCAGTTGGGATATTTCTAGGACTGAAGATACTAAGCGGTGCATAGATTCGTTCGAAGTTTCAAGCATGTCTACGATTTGCAGCAAATCACTCTTCTCATCACCAATAATATCTTTCAATTCGGCGATGAATAACCCTTGAGCCAACAATGGCTGCCTTAAATCATGGCTTGCTGCAGTTAAAATGTGGGCTTTTTCTTGAACTAAACGTTGTGTTACCCCGATTTGTTTTTGACTTTGGTTATTTTTTTTCAGCACAAGGATCAGCAAAGTCAGCAATAGCACAATGATGAGTCCCATGCCATAGAGTGTCAGTAATGATTGATCAAACATAATTTTTACCCAAGCATTAATTTAAGACCAATCAATATCGTCACTATTTCAAAACCTCGTTTAATCCACTGGTTGCCTTTTTTTATCGACCAGTGCGCCCCAGCATAACCACCAAAAATGGAGCCTAAAATCAGTGCTGGTAACCAGGTGTATTGTGCTTCTGCTAGAAAACTGAGGGTAATGGCGCCCGCACCATTCCAAAACACGCCAACCAAAATCAAGGTATAAGCAACGGCTCTTTTATAATCTAGCCCAAACCATTGTATTAACCATAGTGTCACAAACAAACCTGTGCCAGAGGTTAATGAGCCATTTAAAACCCCAATACCAAATAACCCCAGCCCACCAAGCCAACGGCGCACACCCACTTGATTCTTAAGTTGATGCTGCTGGCCCAGTGAAGGCTTAAAGATTGAGTAAACACCCAAAGAGAGCGTCAGCACCCCCAAACTGATCTCAGCATAACGACCTGGAATAGATAAAATAATGTTTGCCCCAAGGAAAACACCAGGCAAACCGCAAGCCAAAATAAACAACGCAAACCGCCGTTCAAGACTGCTTTCTTTTAAGTGGCGAATGGTTGCACCAAACCCCAACGCCACTGCTGCAATTTTATGCGTGGCGAGTGCCGTGGCAAAGGGCAAACCTAAAAAAATCAGCACTGGTAACTGGATCAACCCTGCCCCTCCACCAGAAAATGCAGAAAATGCATTGGCAATCAATGAGATAAAAAATAAACCAATTTGCTCAAACATAGCGTCAGTATTTTCTGCTGAAGAGTGAAAAATATATTATAATTTAAAGATATGAGCAAAAATACGTCGAGTTAAAAGGTCAGTAATTACAGATGCAAAAATTTTCTTTCAAAAATATCCTCCTATTTGTACTGATTTTAATGCCTGCAATATCTCAAGGCGGAATGGTCAAGTGGTATGATGACAAGGGTGTCGCTCATTACAGCGACCACCTCCCCCCTTCTACGTCACGCAAAGCCCGCGAAGAGATAAACGACCAAGGGTTAACCGTTAAAAAAGTCCGCGCGGCGAAAACACCTGAAGAGTTGGCACAAGAGCGGGCACTTAAAACAAGAGAACGCCTATTTCGCCAACAGCGTAAGAAGCAAGAAACAAAAGACCGCGTACTCCTTAGGACCTTCCAGACAGAAAAAGAGTTGCTGAGCTCTTTAAACAGCCTTGTTAAAACCATTGATGGCCGTATCGCTAACATTCAAACCAGCATCCACCGTGCTGAGCGTAAAATCATTGATGACCAGCGCACTGCTGCGCGTTATGAAAAGCAGGGTAAAGCGGTACCAGGGGTCTTAAGTCGTGAAATTATTGCCCTTGAAAAAACCATAGAGAACAGTGAAAAAGCCATACAACGGCAAGCGACTAAGCGACAAAAACTGAATGATAAATACGGCAAAGAACATAAACGTTTTTTACAGTTAAAAGCACGAGAAAGGGTATTCAAAGCACGCTCCAATGTGGATACCGGAGCTGAGGTTCATAAAAACACCTTTAAGTGCGCTAACGTTGACGTTTGCAAACAAGCATGGGCTTTTGCCAAAAACTATCTTGCCGATGTTGCCATTAAGCACAAACTTGCTAACCCCCAAGTTAAGTCTGATATCGTCCTTACAACGGCAAAACCTACAAATGACAAAACCTTTAGCGTGCTTATTAGCCGCGAGTTTTTCAAGAAAAATGGCGGACGGCTACTCATTATTGCCGAATGTACCAAGATACGCCCTGGTAAAAGATTATGTGCACAGTCCAAGGTCAGGAAAATAAAGCAAGGTCTTAAAGTCTATTTGAAAAAACAACTGCGATAAATTGACGGGGGTCAAGGTCAGCTTATCGCTATTTGAGATAATCCCATTAATTCAATACTTCGACTAAGGACAAAACAATGGGTGTTTTCAAAGATCTTTTAACCGGTTTTGAAGGCTGGTTAATCATTAGTATTCTCGGCTTTATCATCGTTATGATGGGATATTTTTTCTATATGTTTATCCACAAAGCCATGACAGAAGACAAACCAAACAATTAGTCTGCCCGGATAAGTGTTCCCACCCCTGCATCGGTGAAAAGTTCTAGCATCACTGCATGGGCTACTCGACCATCGATGATGTGCGCGGTTTGAACACCATTATTGACAGCATCCAATGCACACTGAATTTTAGGCAACATACCACCATGTATGGTGCCATTAGCAATCAGCTTATCCACTTGCTTAGTATCCAGCCCTGTCAGTAAGTTTTCTTCCTTATCTAACAAGCCTGCCGTGTTTGTCAGCAGCATTAATTTTTCAGCATTCAACACTTCCGCTATTTTACCCGCGACAAGATCCGCATTAATATTGTAAGAATGCCCATCTTTACCCACGCCAATGGGTGCAATCACCGGAATAAAGTTACCACTCACCAACATATTAATCACATCAGGGTTCACTTCTTCTACTTCACCGACATGGCCAATATCAATAATTTCAGGGGCATCAAGCGCTGAAGACTCACGGGTCAGCTTCATTTTTTTGGCTTTCACTAAACCGCCATCTTTACCCGTTAATCCGACAGCACTGCCCCCATGACGACTAATTAAATTGACAATTTCAGTATTCACCAAGCCGCCAAGCACCATTTCAACGACATCCATCGTCTCGCTGTCTGTTACCCGCATACCTGAAATAAACTCAGATTCTTTCCCTAAACGATTCAGCAGTGACCCTATTTGAGGGCCTCCACCATGCACCACAACAGGGTTAATTCCGACGGCTTTCATCAGTACAATGTCTCTAGCAAACCCTTGTTTTAAGGTCTCCTCAACCATCGCATTTCCACCGTATTTAACCACGATGGTTTTACCGGCAAAACGTTGGATATAAGGCAGCGCTTCTGATAAAACATGTGCGATATTCATCGCTTGCTCAGGCAATATACTCATTTTTTAAATTCCTTTTTATCGGTTACTCTTTGTAACCAAAATCCTCATCTAGTGATAGCCCTGAGAAGTCCATGTCATCACTCGACAGACTAAGATCATCAATAGATGGTGCTGCTAAATCAATTGATGGCGATGAGCCACCATTAGGGTTCTGGATCGTTAAATGTGGTGCAACAGACTGCAGCGCACCATTGAAGGTAGTTAACAGGTTGTTAATCGCCGCATCGTCATCGCCTTCAAGGCGCACAACAAGGTTAGAGGTCGTGTTCGATGCTCGAATTAAACCCCAACCATGCTCATACTCTACCCTTAGACCATCTAAATCGGATATATTACCCCCATCAAATGCATTACTATTGGCAAGCTGCTGCATGACACTGTGGTTTTCGCCCTCAGACGTTGGCACCATAATTTCAGGGGTACTGGTACTTTCAGGCAATTCAGCAAACACCTCATCCGAACCTCTGAAATCAGCAGAAAGTATTTCAAATAATCGGCACGATGCATAAATCCCATCATCAAAGCCGTACCAACGTTCATTAATAAAAATATGCCCTGAGAACTCACCTGCTAATGCGGCATTGGTTTCTTTTAACTTGGCTCTAACCATTGAGTGGCCGGTTTTCCACATGATCGGCCTGCCACCAAAGTTTACAATTTCTTTGGCTAAATGACGGGTACATTTAACATCAAACACCACATCCGCACCTGGTTGACGTGACAAAATATCCATCGCAAATAACATTAACAACCGATCTGGCCAGATAATTTTACCTTGGGCATCTACCACACCCAACCTGTCTGCATCGCCATCAAATGCAATACCTAAATCTGCTTGTTTGTCTTTAACCGTATCTATAAGCTGCTGCATATTTTCAGGGCGGCTAGGATCTGGATGATGGCTTGGGAAATGACCATCTACCTGGCAGTTAAGCTCAATAATATCTATCCCTAAAGCACCAAATAGTGCTGGCGCCACTTCTGCACCAACACCATGACCACAATCGACAACCACTTTCAATGGTCTGCCGAGCTGAACGTCCTCGGTAATTTGGCTGATATATTCTGTAATAATGGACTGCTGAGTAATTTGACCACTGCCTGAGGCTAAGCGATTTTCTCTAATACGCAATTTTAAGCCTTGAATCGCCTCTGAATGTAATGGCTCACCTTTGATGGTGACTTTAAACCCATTATAATTTGGCGGGTTATGACTACCCGTAACCATCACACCAGACTGAGTATCGAGTATGTGTGTTGCGAATGACAAGACAGGTGTTGGTACCAAGCCAATATCAATCACATGACAACCTGAAGCTGATATTCCATTGATTAACGCTTCTGCCAGTGACGGGCTAGAAAGCCTGCCATCTCGACCGACGATAATGCTGGTCTCGCCTTGATCTTGAGCCTCACTGCCAATACTCAAACCAATACTGTGTGCGACATCAGTGGTTAAACCTGAATCAACAACGCCTCTAATGTCATACGCTAAGAAAATATTATCCGGTACTGCCGCCACACTTTGAGGCACAGATTCCATTGGATCATCAATCATCAAAGCGTCATCTAGCAGTAAATTATTATCATCTAGCGTATCTGACTCTGGGAATGGATGAGACAGCATGTCGTCTAACTGAGATTCATCACTCACACTCAATAAATCATCATCATCTGAGTCAAATTCATTTTTTTCACCCACTGCAACAACTGAGGATATTGGCCCATTTTCAGCTGCCCGCTTAGTCATCGCTTCTAACGTCCCTCGAGAGTCTAATAATTTGGCAGGGTAATGCGTTTCTAGCCGCCCCTGTAAAAAATCTTCAAACAAGGTCAAGATGGTGACCTGATCTTTCTTTAATATAGAGGCTGCTCGCTTCGACATCAGAACTTGTAAAGCACCCAAAAGTAAAACGATCACTACGCAAACAACCCAATACTTCAAAAACATCACGGAATACAGCAAACTAAAAGAGGAGCCAGTCCAGTAGGAAATCTGCAACTTAGACTCTGCAATCACAACGCTGTCTATAGGTTCTGGGCCTAGTAAGCCACTGTCCCCTGCTGTCGCTAAATTAACCGTCTGCTGATCTAATTTTTGTTGAATTTGCAACACGCCATAATTTAATTGAATTGAGTTAGCCATAGACTTCAGTTGGCTTGTCCCCACACTCACATGAACAAGCCCAATCAATTTATCACCGTCCATCACTCTCGCACCAAATGCAATATGGGCATTTTTTGAGTTAGGAGAGTGCACTTCGATTGGTGTGACCTTGTTTTCAGCAACATCACGCAACATGTCTAAACCTGCGTACCCCAAATGTGGCACAATGCTTTTATCCGTTTTTGAATCAGTCGCACTACGAAAACGAATAGCCAAAACCTCAGGGTCATTGGCGGTTAATATCTGGCTCAAGACCTTCAATGATTTTTGCTTATTTTCCAGGTAATATTTTTTTACCGTTTTTTGCTCTGCAATGTTTTTTGTGATGGCTTGGTAATGATGAACAAAACGCATGATTTGGTTTTCTAATTGGTGTGCACTATGACGCGTCTCTTTCTCTTGCGTCGAGGCCACATCAAAACTAAACACAACAATTAACCCGGCGATCAATGCACCAATAACCAAGGCTTGTAAAAAGAATGTCATCAAACCTAGTTGTGACAAGCTTAAGCCTCGGACTTTAGCGGAATTTTGGTAATACCCTGATGAGCTCATAATTTTCTTTGTTTGTATGTGTCGGCAATAATGCTAATCATAGCGCGTGCTAGCATGGTTTTTGATTGTTTTGGTAATTCTATTTGTAAATCATGTCCCAACACCGTCACCGCATTGTCATCGCTGCCAAATCCAGTACCTTCGATGCCCACATGATTGGCCATAATTAAATCACATTTTTTCGCCTCAAGCTTGCCTAACGCATAATCCTTTATGTTCTGGGTCTCGGCTGCAAAACCAACGGCAAAAGGCTTCGTTGGCAAATCGTTTAGACTGGCAAGAATATCTATTGTTGGTGTTAACTGAATCGTCATCACTTCAGGTGATTTTTTTATTTTCTGTGACTGTACCGACTCGGGCCGATAATCAGCAACCGCGGCACACCCGATAAAAATGTCCATTTGCTGTACGCTTGCCTGAACTGCGTTAAACATTTGCTCCGCTGAGTGGACACTCACAAGCGTCACCCCCGCTGGAGCACTCATCGCAACAGGGCCACTCACTAAAGTCACTTCAGCACCCGCAGAATAAGCTGCTTGGGCTAATGCATAACCCATTTTTCCGGAACTATGGTTAGATAAAAACCGAACAGGGTCAATTGCTTCAATTGTCGGACCTGCGGTAATCATCACCTTTTTGCCTGCAAGGCATTGCTCAGCAGAGTTTAAATGCGCGGTTAACTGAACCACAATCTCTGTGAGAGTAAGTAGCCGCCCTGCGCCAATCTCACCACAAGCCTGTTCTCCCGCCTCAGGGCCAATAATCGCCACCCCATATCCCTCTAACCTAGCAACATTTGCTTGAGTCGCAGGATTAGACCACATGGCTTGATTCATCGCAGGGCAGACCACCACAGGACACTCAGCTGCCAAACACAGCGTCGAGAGTAAGTCACTTGCAAAGCCATGAGCCATCAACGCAATGCGCTGTGCGGTTGCTGGTGCGAGCAATACCACGTCTGCCCAGCGAGCCCAATCGATATGCCGCATCGGCTCATCTAAGTCTTCACCATCTAAGCCCACAGGATGTTGACTTAATGTGGCCAAGGTCAAGGGGGTGATAAACTGTGTGGCAGAATGTGTCATCACCACGCGCACCTGGGCGCCGTGCTTTACCAGCAAGCGAATCAATTCTGCCGATTTATAGGCTGCTATACCACCAGACACACCTAATAAGATATGTTTGCCCTGCAAAGACATGTCGTTCCTATCTTTCTTTAATAGTATAAGCATATCACCAAAACCCAACTTTGACTGATGAATCTCTCTTACTTACGGTATAGTGTTACTATTTTATTAAAGGTACAGATTAATTAAATGGCAATTAGCACCTGGCCTGAACAGGCACAACCCAGAGAGAAATTAATCACACGAGGCTCTAAAAGCCTCACTGATGCTGAGTTATTGGCGATATTCCTACGAACGGGCACAAGAGATCGCAATGCGGTTGAGTTGGCTAGCGACCTACTGCAAAAATTTGGTGGGCTGCATAAGCTACTTACTGCGGACTTTCCCACATTGACCGGGGTAAAAGGGCTTGGCAGTGCAAAATTTGCACAGCTACAAGCTGGCCTAGAAATTGGCCGACGATTTCTTGAAGCACAACTGGAGCACACCAATGTGCTGAACAACCCTGACGACACAAAAAAGTATCTTCAAGCACATTTAAAACACCATCAACACGAGGTTTTTGCCTGTTTATTTTTAGATAGCCAAAATCAAATCATTCAGTTAGAAAAGCTTTTCACTGGCACACTCAGCCGTGCCTCCGTTCACCCCCGAGAAGTGGTAAAACGCTGCTTATTTCATAACGCGGCAAACATTATACTTGCCCACAACCACCCCTCAGGGAACAGCCAACCCAGTGCCGCAGATAAGAAGATCACACAATCACTACAACAAGCACTTGCCTTAATTGAGATCCAAGTATTGGATCATATTGTGATTGGTGATAATTCTGCTGTTTCATTAGCGGAACTTGGGTGGATCTAACATTTTATTCAATAACTTCAATTGTATAGCCTGTAGCCCACTACGTATCACCCAGACGGCACATAGGCTCAGCAACACCATAGCTTGCAAAAGCTTAATACATTTGATATAACTACCAGCCTTTTTCGACACTCAATAGAACCTGTGTTCTGTTGTTGTACTTTTTAGTTAGCTTTAAATGGGGATAATGGAATGGCAAGAGTCTGTCAAGTGACTGGCAAGCGCCCAATGTCAGGTAACAACGTATCACACGCGCACAATAAAACACGTCGTCGTTTTATACCAAACTTACACAAACGTAAATTCTGGATCGAGTCAGAGTCACGCTGGGTAAGCCTACGTGTATCTTGCAAAGGCATTCGCATCATCGACAAGCTTGGCATTGAAAGCGTCTTAAGTGACATTCGTGCCCGCGGCGAGAAAATATAGGAAACGACATGAGAGATAAAATCAAATTAGTGTCATCAGAAGGCACAGGTCATTTTTACACAACGACCAAGAACAAGCGTACTATGCCTGGCAAAATGGAAATTAAAAAATATGATCCAGTTGTCCGCAAGCACGTGATGTATAAGGAAGCAAAAATCAAATAAACCGTCTAGGTTTTTTTGCGACCATATCCCCCGCCCCCAGGAGTGCGTATCTCAATACTATCTCCTGTGGCGACATCAAGCTGATCACAATGCTTGAGCAAGACTTTTTCTGCAGAGCCTGCAGCAATCCACCAATTTTCTCCAACTGAACCTGCAGCACCACCTGCCAACCCAAATGGCTTGACCTTTCTATGGCTTGAAATTATCGCAACGGTCATGGGCTTAAGAAATTGAATACGTCGAAAAACCCCATTACCCCCTGAAAACTCGCCCTCACCACCAGAATCACCTCTTATACCAAATTGCGTCAACAGAACTGGAAAACGCTGCTCTAAAATTTCTGGGTCGGTTAACCTTGAGTTCGTCATATGCGTATGCACCGCACTGGCACCAGCAAAACCATCACCTGCCCCAGCACCACCACACAAAGTTTCATAATATTGATAGTCCGCATCGCCAAACGTCAAGTTATTACAAGTCCCTTGAGACGCAGCTAACTTGCCTAGCGCACCTAATAAGCAATCGACAATATTCTGCGACGTTTCAACATTCCCTGACACAACTGCAGCAGGATATTCTGGAGACAACATTGACCCCTTTGGAATAATGATCTCAAGTGGCCTAAAAAAACCTGCATTCAGCGGTATCGGCTCATCAATCAAGCACCTGAATACATACAAAATTGCAGCCTTACAAACTGATTCTGGTGCATTAAAATTGCCGGTATGTGCCTCACTCGTACCTTTAAAATCAATGATTGCGGTTTGTTTTTGTGCATCAAATTTTAATAACACTTGTATTTTTGCGCCGTCATCTAAATACGTTGTAAAGTGCCCATCTTTAAGTGCGGCTAATAAGCGTCTCACACTCATTTCTGCATAGTCTTTAACATATTGCATATAAACTGACACCACAGGAAAACCAAGCTGTGAAATCAATGTTAAAATGGCACTTTGGCCCGCTTCACACGCAGCTACCTGGGCTTTTAAGTCCGCAATATTCTGTAATACATTTCGGCTTGGATATTGGCAAGCCATTAATAATTCACTAATCGCCTCTGTTTGAAATACCGCTGAAACAACTAATTTCATTGGCTCAATGATGACACCCTCTTGTTCAATTGACTGACTCATTGGCGGCATGGAGCCAGGTGTAATCCCACCAATATCGGCATGATGTCCTCTTGCGGCTGTAAAAAAAGCTATTTTTTGTTGGTAGAAAATAGGTTTCACAACCGTAATATCCGGTAAATGTGTCCCGCCTTTATAAGGTGAATTTAATACAAACACATCCCCTTCAGAAATATTTCCTTTAAACATATCCACGACACTTTTTACACTATCGCTCATTGATCCAAGATGGACAGGAATATGGGGTGCATTGGCTATTAATTCAGCATGCTTATCAAAAATAGCACATGAGAAATCAAGCCTTTCTTTAATATTAACCGATGTCGCTGTTTTTTCTAACACGGCACCCATTTGCTCAGCAATGGCCATATAGCGATTATTCAAAATTTCCAAGCGAATAGGGTCTAAACGAGTATCAGACTTTGATGTTGCATTAATATCATACTCAATTCGATTTAATATCAAATTCCCTTGGCTTGTTTTTCGAGCTTGCCAGCCAGGCTCTACGATCACTGTATTATGTTCATCTACAATGAGGCACAAACCAGAGATAACGTTATTGACATCTATTTCAGGCCATGAATATAAATTTATCTCTTTATAAGAACCTTCAGAGTAAACCTTAATTGTGGCAATCCGTTCTTCTGGTGTAGAATCATTCACCGCGGGTGATGCATTCGCTCCGCTTAAAATACCTTCCACATGAAGTGCTTCAACCCAAACCTCTTTTTCAGGATAGTCAAATCCGTATAATTGCTTATGCGATATAGAAAAATGCTCACGCATTACATCTGCACTGCCCCATGGAATGAGTAGCTGTGTATCAGAACCCACATAATGCATTTGAGCTTTTCTTTGATATTCAATATCCTCTACATGAATACCTGGCTGTGAAATCGTTTTCTCAATATCAAATTCCATGCGCGTAAACTGTGTTTCAATATTGCTTGGTATCTCACACAAATTAATGCCTAGCGTTTTTTCTACAATACTTCTTTGTTCTGCCAGGCCAATACCGTAAGCAGATAAAACAGCTGCATTTTGATGTATTAGTATACTTTTCATGCCCAGTATATCAGCCACTCGACACGCATGCTGACCGCCTGCACCACCAAACGCATTTAGCACATAGCCAGAAACATCATACCCTCGCTGCACAGAAATATGACGAATGGCATTTGCCATATTATCCACTGCAATATTCAAAAAACCTTCAGCAACTTCTTCAGGTGTCAGCTTTTCACCAGACTGAGATTCTATATCCGAGGATAATAGCTTAAAATTATGTTTAACAGCACTATAATCTAATGTTGATGATTGATCTTTGCCAAATATCGATGGAAAAAATGTCGACTGAATACGGCCTAACATCACATGACAATCTGTCACCGAAAGTGGCCCACCATTTCGATAACTGGTTGGCCCAGGATACGCACCCGCAGAATCTGGGCCAACTTGAAAACGACCATGTTGATAGCTCAAAATTGAACCACCGCCAGATGCAACCGTATGAATATTCATCATTGGTATACATATTTTAATGCCTGCAACTTGTGTTTCAAACGTGCGCTCGTATTCCCCCGCAAAATGGCTGACATCGGTTGAGGTTCCCCCCATGTCAAAGCCAATAACTTTTTCAAAGCCTTCTGCTTGTGCTGTTTTAACCATGCCCACTATGCCACCTGCAGGCCCTGATAAAATAGAATTTTTCCCTGAAAAATAATGAGACTGAACCAACCCCCCGTTAGACTGCATAAAATATAAAGGCACATCACCTAACAGTTGAGAAACCTGGTTCACATAGCGATGTAATATTGGTGACAAATAGGCATCCACAACGGTGGTATCCCCTCGGCCAACCACTTTAATCAACGGACTCGCTTCGTGACTGGTCGAAATTTGCTCAAAGCCACACTCTTTTGCAACTTTGGCTGCTGCTTTTTCATGCTCGGAGTACCGGTATCCATGCATAAAAACAATCGCGATCGAACGAAAACCTGTTTGATAAGCCTTATTTAGTGTTTTTAGTAAAATTTTTGTGTCTAATATTTGTAAAACGTGACCATTGGTGTCAACCCTCTCAGGCACCTCTACTACGGCATCATACAAAACACTTGCTTTTTGAATATTTAAATTAAATAACTCAGATCGTGTTTGATTACCGATCTCAAGTAAATCTGCAAACCCTTGGCTCACAAGCAATAATGTTCGCTCACCTTTCCGCTCAAGTAAGGCATTAGTTGCAACGGTTGTACCCATTTTGACATGACGGATTTGTTCAATTGGTATCGGTTCAGTAACAGCAAGCCCTAAACACTGGCGAATTCCTTCAACTGCAGCATCTTCATAATGTTCAGGGTTATTCGATAATAATTTATGAGTAAAAGTATGACCTTCAGGTGAATTAGCCACAATATCTGTAAATGTGCCGCCCCGATCGACCCAAAATGCCCATTGTGCAGTCATAGCTTTCCTTACAAACATAAAAAAACCCCTATGCTAACTAGCAAAGAGGTTTTTATAAAGCTTTGGTGTGGGTTAAATTATTTAACTTGACCCATTAAACCAAAACTTTTTACAAATGGGCCAGCCATTTTAGGATTCTTGATCATTGCGCCGTAGTCACCTACGCGGAATTTCAATTTACCTGTCGTTACTGCCATGCCAAGACCTGCCATGCCAATACCTTTATCTTGCCATTTCAACCAATGCTTCTCTGCAGCACGTAGGTCCCAGTTCATTTCTTGACCTTCGTATGGAGCACCGCTAATTGCTTTACCGTTTTCAACGACTAAGATACCACGAGGGTTATCTTCATCAGGCATTCCACAACCAATGGTTGAGGTGAAGTTAATTTCTGCTAACGCATCACTTACTTCAGTGGCATTGTTCCAGACTTCCATGTACTTAGCCATCCAATCGCCATCAAATAAAATCATACCATCTCTCCTATATATGTAATAAATTATTTTTAATCGAAATCTTTAATATGCGTATATTATCCATTTTTAAATCAGATAATCAACAGGTATTATCCCTAACATAAAATTTTTTGAACACTACGCAGATATGCTCACGAAAATAAGACTAGCAAAGAATTTACATTACCCTTTAAATAGCCCTATTTTTTTTCTAAAATTTATTTTAGGCAAGCATAACATATTTATATCACGCAATTAAACACTTGAGAGGTAGATGCAAAAGTCTGAAAGTAAGCGTCTTTATTGATAAATAACGAAAAAAAAAAG
>JABHGC010000008.1 GCA_018672285.1 Methylococcales bacterium | reverse complement strand
CCTTGCTCTGTCACCAGAGCCACTGCTTCTTCTTTAAATTCTTTTGGATAAGTTTTGTATGGTCGTTTCTTGTTCATGATCACCTCGATAGTTGATAATATTATCCCTTATCAAAGTGTCCGGTTCCATTAGACCAGAACACAATACTCAAATGCATATTTAGGAAAGGCAGCATCATGTTTTTTTCGAGTAAATCGCTCTTCTTGTACAGCAGCAACTATCACACCATCTTTAATTAATGTTGCTGCACTATCGTGGTAATAGGCAGAAATACCTAAAATGTAGTGTGCCTTACTCATTTGTTACTCTCATTTAAAAGGTAAATTTTTCTATAATTATCATACAATAGTAACTTTATACAAGAGATATACTCTACAATAAAGCTCTGAAATTGATGGATAAGAGCTCTTGCTATTATTCCAATTATCTTGTTCCATGCAGGGTACTCATTTATTTCAGGGGATACCTTGGCGTTGATATTTTCAACGTTATTAGCGGCTACTTAATTACCTTTAGTACTGTCAATGCTTTACACAGTGGTCGCTTTTCAATACTTGAATTTTACCCCTTTTATTCGCTGTCGTCTTTATGTGTATGCCTTTTGCATGGATACTCTTAAGCCCTAAAGAGCTTCAGCAATTTTCTCAAAGTATTTTAGCACTGAGTATTTTTATCTCTAATATATTTTTTGCAAATAATAGCGGCTATTTTGATGGTGATGCCAATACAAAGCCATTATTACACACTTGGAGCTTATCAGTTGAAGAGTAGTATTACCTTTTAATCCCTCTATTATTAGTATTTTTTTGGAATAAAAAACCAATCTCTGTTTTTTACATGCCATTAATTAATCGCACTTGCCAGTATTTTCTTTTACCACCATCTTTAAACCAACGGCTGAAAAAATGAAACACACCCTCCTACTCCTGCCCCCCAAATTTATACCGCTGAATTAAACGCGACAGCCCAAGCCAAATTTTCCTCAGCTCGCACCCCTAACTTCTGCTGAAAATAATCCGTGAAATATAACCGAGGCCGCGCTAAAAACTGCTCTAAAATCTCACACCGTTTCTGCTGATATAGCGCTTTAGGGACAAACTGATACTCAAACCGGATATCCGCTTCATACGGCTGAAAAACCTCCGCGTCGGCACCCAATATCGATAGGTCAATATCCAGCATAAAAGCCATATCAGAGTCGACAGGCGCTTGGTGACTTTGCGTCGCTAATATCATCTGGATGACAGACTCCCGCCAATCATGCGAGCTTGAGACCAAAAATTGCGCCGCCATAGCCGCCGATAAAGCTTCATTGTCACTTTGAGTTGGGTTATAAATCACATCATGAAACCAAATGGCCATCTCGACCACTTCTGGCATCTGTAGATGGTCTTGCACCGCATCAAAATGATGCAAACACGCCAGGATATGCTCAGCCGTATGATAAGCCCGGTGGGCTTCAGCATAATGCTGCTGTAACACTGTTAAGGTCTTGACTGACTCAGGCAATGACCAAGCCAGCATCAACTGCTGCCAACGCTCGCTTGAGAGTGCCACCATCAGTCAACTTTCACATCATTGGCTGTTAACCGTTTCGCCCCACGTACCGTCGGTACTTTTTGCTTTTTCGGTTTTGGCTGCCACAAACTGCCTTCTGTATAACAACCCCAACCCCAACGTAACCAGCGAATCAGTGCATACGCTAACCACAACGCCCACAGCAACATTAACAACCGATAGACCATCAAGGGTAAAGAGATCACTGTCGCCGTCGGTAAGGCTGACTGGAAACGATCCTGATACCAACTTAAATAATGGTCAGAAGAACCATTACCCGCCACAGACATATCGGGAGAACCAAGCAACCCTTGCTCCACACACAACACTAAAGAGGCCATTGCGGCAATGGTTATGCCCACCAGCACAATCTGCATTAAGTTAAACTGCCACCAACGCATCGTCATGTAATGTTGTTGCCTTGCACGCATAATAAAGAACCAAGCGATCACCATAATGGACGCTTCTAATGACGCCATTGCCAAGCCAACCCACAATAGCATCCAGTGCCCCGTTTTTAACGGTAAATGCTTTACTCGCCCCAGACCAATCGAAATGAGGATGAGGACAATCATCTCCCCCCAAAATAACACCGCAGGGCCAAAACTTGGACCACTCACCCATAAAATCCAGCGGTCTTGTGGCACTCGAACTTCCAAAACAGAGTTAACACCTTGTGCGCCCACTTTAAATAAAGGGGTTTGATACTGCAGCTGCATACCTTGTTGATCTAGCCACGTTAGGGATAAATTTTGCTCACCAGGTTGAACCGGAATATCAATTTGCCCAGTAGTTTGCAACATGGCTTGCTCACGACCATTCAGTTTTAATGACTGTAATACTGCGCCCTCTGGCAAGACCACTGACTGCTGCCCACCTCGGCTACTACGCATGGCAATGTCTGCTGTTGTACTTGTTGTACGCACACCCGGTTTCACACTTAAGGTGGCTTTATCCACCGTCATGGTCTCACCTGTGACCCCTTTGGGTTTAGATAAGATGATATGCAGAGATTCACCCGGCCAAGGCTGCCAAACTAAGGCGCTGCCAGCACGGTTAATCCTTGGCAAGTCTGAGAATACGGCATGCCATAATGGGCTTAACTCAACCTTCCATACCTCAACCCACGGTTTTTTCTGCTGAGCGTCTAACACAACAAGCTCTTGTTTTGCGAGTACTGAGCGCCATTGCATGTGACGTTTCCCAGCAGGTAAGCTCACCTGAACACGACCTAATTTTACTAACACTTGGCTCGTGGTCACAGACTCCCCTGGTAACAGAGGAATTTCCATCACCACCGGTTGGTCCAGTGCGCTCAATCTTGTTACTTTTGTGACCACTTCCCAATCCACACCAAAAACCAAGGTGCGCTCAACTTCGACAAAAGCGGGTAATTGAGAGGATTGATACACCTTTTGCTCAACCGTATTTTGCACTCTGACAATTTCTATTTGAGATTGCGGCTGTTTACTCAACCCTTTAAGAGACCAACCGGTAACATTGGCATGTAACGTTTTCGCTGGCATTGGAAAGGCAATTTGCACGCGTTCTTTCTTCGGTAACACCCCTTTTAAGGTAATCTGCTGAACACCTGGCTCTAGGGTAATCCAACGAACGCCTTTTTTATCCTGCCTGACAGCTTGTATCACCTGTTTGTCACGCCAAATGGACTCTGCCTGCCATTTTTGAATGCTCGGTAATGGCACCATCGTCATGCCAATGCTGTGCGCTTGCAGTTGTATGGTAATTTGCTCCTGCTTAACCGTTAACCGCAACTGCGAAATACTGGCACAGGAATCACAGTCTGGTGTTGCCACCAAACGTTGTTTCAATTGCTGTAACAATTCAGGTGTTGGCACCTCGGCATCCGATAATAAAGGCCAACATAGGCACAGCGCCAATACCAATAATGGGGCTTGAGGTGCAGAAGCTGACTTTTTAAGCTCGGGCTTTTTCCGAGGAAGAATGCCAAGCACCACCAACAGTAACAACATCACTAAACCAATCCGCACAAAATTTAACCCTTGATTCACCACTGGGGGCACATAATACACTTGTATTTCTTGATCCGCTTGCACCGGACCATCCCAACCTAGGCTAATGCTATTCCAGCGCCACTGTGGTACGCCAGGTCCTGTTTGAATTTTCGCGTTAGGATCAAAAAATGACTTTTTCTTCACCCTCTGTTTCATGACCTTGCCACTCACATTATTAGAGCGAATAGAAAGGGAAGGTGCTGGCGAATAATGGCTGTAATCCTCTTTTTCAGCGTACGTTTGATTAGAATATCCACTGCTCATCGCGGTATGATAATGCTCTAGTTGTGGGTGTAGCCCTGTTCTGGCCTGGTTGATGGCAAAATTCAACACCATTAACCCTAAAACCAATAACACCCCATTTTTAAGCCTTTTCGCCCACTTCTTGCCTCGCCCTTCTGGCATCGCTTGAAAAATGGCCACCGCTGCAATCGCATACAACCAAATCCATCGTGGTGCATCTGCCTCATGATATATCAGCACCATGGCCAATAACGCCAACACACCCCAATACCAACGCCATAACTTACCTGCTGCCACAGCCACCAATAGGACTAAGAAAATATCCAACAACGACCAACGCTGTAACCAAGTCTCTGGCGCTGTATCAACCCCTGAAACGGCCAGCACTCGCCAACCTGGTGGTAAATGAATTGAACCGCGTAAAGATTGTACATTTAAGTCCCAGCCAACCGCTGGCAATGGAGAGCGCTGCTGCTCATATCGGCTGTCCGCTAATAACGACACCTTCCCTTTACGAACTTCAACCCCTTCGGTATTTTTTTCATCCAACTGGGTAATGAAACGCGGCTGACCATTTAACACCACCTGCCCTAGAACAGAGGGCGAAGACATTTCAATACGCCGTTCTCGATGGGCTTCACCGGTAATTTTGTCCCTAACGGTATATCCGCCACCATCAAAGTCCAAATACCACTGCCGATTGATGCTGTAGTTATCTTTTGTTCGCCCCGTATCTCCTCGTTGGCTGGCTGTCAGCGTTAATACCTCCCCAACATTAGCCAAATAAACGGGCAGCCGTTTCATGTCTGAAGGGAGTGCCAACTCTTGGGCATTTAACTGGGTCATCCCCGTTATCCGAAGTAGGCGCAATGCATTGTGGGCCTGAAAACCCCAAATCTCTGTTTCCGGCCACTCCCCCTCCGGTTGGTGGCGCTTAATATCGACCACAGGTTGTGGCTGAAAAGCCGTCGCGACGACTTGCCATTTGCCAGTTCTTACTTGTGCACGTAAATGACCTTGTTCATCAATCCGTACTGGAAGCTGGCTAGAGAGTGTCAGTGGCGTAAAGTGATCAGAAAATAATTTACCCAATGTCACTTCTCGGCTTCGACCTGACACCTGTAACTCAATGGTCACCTGCATTTGTAATGGAATCGTATCTGAAATTTTACGGAAAACTTTGATATTCAGCTGGTCAGTTGCTGAATCCCCTGCATCACTTTTGTGCAACCAAAGGTGACCCGTTTTATCAATATTAGGCTGGCTCACCAACGTGCCATTGACCGACACGGTTAACCACCCGGTGGTTTTAGGAATGGGCAACTGCTCAGGTAATCCTTCCCACGCAAACCGCCCTGTCATTGTGTGTTCACCAATGGTTAAAAATACCGCCGGCTTACCATCGCGTTCCACCACAGGAGTCGATTTATTATTGACTTTAACGCTCTGCGGCCATGTTTCTACACGGCCAGGAAGCCCCACCCAAGAAGGCTGAAACACTTGCCAGACTTGTTCAAAATGACCGCCACTACCGGTTAAGTTGATGACTAACTCACCAGGCCAAGCACATTGTGCGCGCTGACTTTGTTCATAATCACGAGGGCACTTGTAATGGTCTTGATCCCACAACACCCAATCAACCCAAGGCTGTAAAACGGGGGGAATATCCTCCTCTTTAAGCGTTTTTGCCTGTATTGCCATACTGACTAGCAACAATCCCACACTCATACACAGCCATTTTTTCATGCTCAACCCACGCTCATCATGCTTATTAGATAAGCTTAAGTGTGGGTCAGTGTGGAATAAACCTCAAGCCCTAACGACAGGCTACGGTCTCACCACTGGCATTAGTGCAACTCCCTGAATGATTAAACGAGCCATTACTATAGCTGGATGAGCCTGTATATGAACCACCATTCTGATTGGTTGCTGTGGTGTTTTTACTGCCACTATAAGTGCCATCTGCCCCCTTATTCCATCCCCCTGCAGAGTTATAACTCGACCCATTATTGCCTTGGTATTGCGCCTGTGATTGATAACTACTTGAGCCATCCGCATGATGCTGATACATACTGCCACGACCTCCAGAGCCATTCGTCGTATTAAATGCTGTGCCTTTTCCTCGTACCGCATTGCCCTGGCCATCACTATAAAACCCTTTACCCCGACCAAATGAGCCATTACTGCCATTAAACCCACTGGCTTTACCTGCAGTCAAACCACCACTGCTGTTCTGCTTGGCAAAACGCCCTTTAAAACCACCGGCAAACGCCTCACTGCTGACGGTTAAAGCTAAACCCATTGCTAATAAAGTGACTGATATTCTCATCTTATAATTCCTTTACATTCAATAATCATTTTTGATATTTTTCATACAGTAACTAACAGCGGCCTTGACCTGCACCCACTGAAACAAGCACATACAGGCCACCAGCTTTAACCGAAAATGTTGTTCATAAAGCTGCGAAAGCGATCAAAACGCGCTAATTTCTCTTTCAGCACTACTTTCACCACCTGTTTTTGTTCTAAGCTCATGGTCGCGTACAGTGCTAATCGCATCTGCTTGCCCTTAGTCACACGTTGTAAAATAGTGTTGCGTGCCTGTTCAAACGCCTCGGATACCAATGCCAAGTCTGGGTTTGGCTTTTCTAACTCTGCATCCATTAATTGCCTTGCCGCTTTAAACTGCTGCTGTACGCCTGTTTGTGATTCGTGTGCGAAGGCCACAATGGTTTGATACATTGTGTTTTGTTCTTGCGACAACGCTAAATCGTCTAACTGCTGCTCCGTTAATAAAGCCATTGGCGCATTCATAACGCCTGTGTGTTGACGGGCATAACTCACGCCCGTGGTGAGTGCTAACGCTAATGTGATGATGATCAGTGGTTTTTGTAGAGTAGACATTGATGTCTCCTTTTATTTAAATTAATAAAATGCAAGGAAACATAATGCCCCTCACAGAACCGTACTTGAAGATTTCCCTCATACGGCTCTTCAACTTAAT
>JABHGC010000009.1 GCA_018672285.1 Methylococcales bacterium | reverse complement strand
GAATTAATGATGCCTATCGGGAGCGGAGCGATAGAAAGCTCGATTAGGCGTGTTGTTAATTTGAGGCTGAAAGGTCCATGTATTTTTTGGAATGAAGATTCCGCAAACGAAATGCTCATGCTGCGTTGTTACTATAAAGCATGTCGCTGGGGTATGCTGAATACTTGGGCGACGCTTCCTGTTGTATTATAAATCTGCCTACTTTTTGGGAATGCGCCCCACGAGGTTAAAACGGTACAGCTGTTGTTAGAATCAGACTTTGTTAGGGTATTTAGCGCTAATGATGGCATAACTGATAATTTATCGTCAGATCAAAATAATTTTCTCAACAATCAAAAGCGATTTAAAAATATAGTTAACACCATTTTGGCAGGTCAAGACAGCAGTAGCCAAGAAATATTCGCGGCTGGTAGTTCGTCAATCCAAACATTATCAACCTTGTACGCTGCCGTTTCTGAGCAATTGGTTGTTTTGCTAGATGAGCGTGTTGATGGCCTGCAAAGTGATTTAACCACAAGCATATTACTGGTTGTGACCATGGCAATAGTATCATTGGGGCTTATGTTTTATATTGCTCAAGCAACATTGAAAGCGGTGGATAGGGCAAAAAATGTAGCGACCGAAATTGCAGCAGGTAACCTTGATAACATTATTGATGTAAAGGCTAGTGATGAGCTTGGACAACTCCTTGGCGCAATCGGCTCTATGCAGACAATGTTAAAAGAGCGGGGCGATGCAACGGATAAAGCCATTGCTTGGGCGACACAGCTTGAACAGGCCTTAGAGTCGTCAACCGCGAGTGTGATGATTGCAGACAGTGACTTCAATATTTTGTATTTGAATAATGCGGTAAAAACACTGTTTAAAAATAATGAAGATGTGCTGAAATCTAATTTGCCCAGCTTTAATATAGAGACTTTAGTGGGTACCAATATTGATACTTTCCATAAAAATCCCGCGCATCAACGGAGTATGATGCAGCAACTGACACAGCCTTTTACAACTAGCATTGAATTGGATGATATTACCATTCAGATTACGGTGGCGCCTATTGTAGTGAATGGCAGTAGGGTTGGAACCGTTGCTGAGTGGAAGGATATGACAGCAATTGTATCTGCTGAAAATACTGAAAAACTACGTCAAGAAGAGCTGAGAGTCATTGCAGAAGAAAATTCACGGGTTCGTTCAGCGTTAGATAATGTGACAGCAAACGTGATGGTTGCAGATGTTGAAAATGTCATCATTTACATGAACCCCGCTGTGATTAGAATGATGCAGAATATTGAGACTGAACTTAGAGATGCCTTACCTGGGTTTAATGTGGATAAATTGATAGGCCAAAATATTGATGCCTTCCATAAAAACCCTTCACACCAACAAGGGCTGCTCAGTAACCTTAAGGGGACTTATAAAGCGGCTATTGAGGTTGCAGGGCTGAATTTACAAGTGATTGCAAACCCAATCTTCACCGAGGAAGGGGTTAGAATTGGCACGGTGGTTGAATGGGCTAACCAAACAGCTGAGTTAAGAGTGGAAGCTGAAATCTCTCAAATAGTGACAGCCGCCGCAGCAGGTGATTTTTCTGAGCGGGTACCAATGGATGGTAAATCAGGCTTCTTTGAAAATTTAGGCAGTGGTATTAATGAAATTTTAGAAACCAGTGAAGTGGGCTTAAATGATATTTCTCGTGTACTGACATTGGTGTCTGAAGGTGAGTTAACAGAACAAATATCAGCAGAATACCATGGTATCTTTGGCAAGCTAAAAGGTGACGTGAACAATACGATTAACCGGTTATCTCACGTGATTTCGGATGTGAGAGAAAACGCGAATGCGATAGCTCAGGCATCTCAAGAGGTGAGTGGTACTTCGCAAAGTTTAAGCCAAGGTGCGAGTGAACAAGCCGCCAGTGTTGAGCAAACCAGTAGCTCTATCGAAGAAATGCAGGCTTCCATTAACCAGAACAGTGAAAATGCTCGGATTACAGATGGCATTGCAACAGAGTCATCAGCGGCTGCTGCAGAAGGGGGAGATGCGGTTGATAAAACAGTGAATGCCATGCGCTCAATTGCGGATAAAATCACGATTATTGAAGATATTGCTTATCAAACCAATATGTTGGCACTGAATGCAGCGATTGAGGCGGCGAGAGCTGGCGATCACGGTAAAGGTTTTGCCGTTGTGGCGGCAGAGGTTAGGAAGTTGGCGGAGCGTTCACAAATTGCAGCGTCTGAGATTGGCGAGTTAACAGCGAACAGTGTCACCGTTGCAGAACTCGCAGGCGAGCTGCTGACAAAAATGGTGCCAGACATTGCTCGTACGGCTGAATTGGTTCAAGAAATCAATGCCGCTTCTGAAGAGCAATCTAGTGGCGCTGGGCAAATTACCAATGCGATGTTCCAACTAGATAAAGTGACACAACAAACTGCATCGGCTTCCGAAGAGCTCGCAGCAACGGCAGAGGAAATGAGCGGCCAAGCGGAGCATTTACAGTCACTCATCGGCTTCTTCAAAATAGGCGCTGCAAGCGGCGGTAATGACTTTTCCATGGCGCATAGTGATCATGGTAAGGGTTCGGTGTCTCCTAGTGGTAATGCTCACCATACAGCTGCAGTTGTTGGTGTAAGTGACATTGATGAAAGCAAATTTGAGCGATTCTAAGGGGCTTGTCATGGATGTTTCAAATGATGCAGATGAAAAGAGTGATGCGCTGACACAATTTTTGACCTTTGAATTAGGTCATGAGCGTTTTGGGATCAACATACTCCATATTCGAGAAATTATTGAATATAAGCAAGTAACAACAGTGCCTATGATGCCCGCCTTTATCACCGGGGTGATTAACCTACGGGGTAATGTGGTTCCGGTCATTAACTTAGCTAGCCGGTTTGGTAAAGGTAGTACCGAACTCACTAAGCGAACCAGTGTGGTGATTGTTGAGTTAGAGCAAAATGACACCAAGCTTGAGGCTGGCGTTGTTGTTGATGTTGTGAATGCGGTGTTAGATATTGCGCCGAGTGATATAGAGCCAGCACCTTCGTTTGGTTCTAGTATTCGTACTGATTTTATTGAAGGGATGGGCAAAGTTGAAGAAGGTTTGTTGATACTGCTGAATATGAATAATATTCTTTCGGTTGATGAGCTTTCAGCCGTAGTTGATTCTCAACAGAGTACTTAAGGCGATGGTCAATACGGGTCAGGTTGAAATTACAGACTCTGAGTTTAAAGAGTTTCGGTCATTTTTGTACAATGAAACGGGTATTGAGCTTTCTGATAAAAAACGCACTTTGGTGATGACGCGGTTAGCGAAGCGTTTAAGAGCATATAAATTCAATACCTTTAGTCAGTATTTTGACTTGATTTTTGGGCATGATTTAAAAGAAAAACAGCAAGCAATAGATTTATTAACCACCAATGAAACCTATTTTTTCCGAGAACCCGAGCATTTTAAATTTTTAACGGACACGATTATAGGTGAGTGGAACTCTCCACGTTCTTTTCGTGCCTGGAGTGCGGCTTCCTCAACGGGTGAGGAAGCGTATAGTATCGGGATGATCTTGGCCGATAAACTGGCAAACAAACCTTGGGAGATTCAAGGAACGGATATTAGCCATACCGTCTTAAATGCAGCCTCAAATGGTCACTATCAGATGAACCGCATTGATGGTATACCCCCCAGTTATCTCAAGCGCTTTTGCTTAAAGGGAAGGGATGAATTTGAAGGGTCATTATTAGTGGATTCAAAAATTCGCCAAAAAGTGCGTTTTTACTCCATGAATTTGACGAAACCATTACCCGAGACAGGTTTGTTTGATGTTATATTTCTGCGTAACGTGATGATTTACTTTGATGCTAAAACCAAAGAGCAAGTGGTGAGGCAATTAATTGAGCGTATTCGCCCAGGTGGCTATTTTTTGATTGGTCATAGTGAATCTCTTAAGGGGATGAATGTAACCTTAAAGTTAATTAAGCCTACGATTTACCAGAAATTGTAAAGCAAATTATGTCTCAAAAAGTGTTTCTAAACCCGGGTGAGTTTTACTTTGGTGACACCGCTTCGCAAATTCATACCTTGTTAGGTTCGTGCATTGCCATTACTTTATGGCACCAGCGTTTGCATATCGGCGGTATGTGTCATTATGTTTTGCCACAAAAGAAGCCTCGTAGTAGTGAAAAAAATCTCGATGGTCGTTACGCAGACGAAGCGATGCGAATGTTTAAGCGAGAATGCGCCGCTCGCGGTACCAAAATCAAAGAGTATCAAGTCAAAATATTTGGTGGTAGTTATGCCATCACCCAAAAAAATATGGCTCAAGAAAGTCGGATAGGGCACAAAAATGTAGAAGCCGCCTATACTTTACTAAAGCAAGAGGGTGCCGACATTTTGGTCTCTCATGTTGGTGCTACAGGCTCTCGTAAAGTCGTATTAGACTTGAACAATGGTGATGTTTGGGTGCGGCACGATGAACATATTACTGATTAAAATATTGAACTATGCGTTATTTTCTAACTATTGGAATGAGTCATGAGTAACATTCGCGTTTTTGTCATTGATGATTCTGCTGTCGTGAGAAAGATACTGACTGAACAGTTGAACAAAGCGCCTGGCATCGAGGTGATAGGGGCTGCTCAAGACCCTATTTTTGCTGAAAGCAAAATGAAATCTAATTGGCCAGATGTGATTGTGCTCGATGTAGAAATGCCTAGAATGGATGGCATTACATTCTTGAAAAAAATTATGGCAGAACACCCCACACCGGTGGTGATGTGCTCCACGTTGACTGCAAAAGGGTCTCAAAAAGGGATTCAGGCATTAAGTGCGGGTGCGATTGACGTGGTGGAAAAGCCTAAAATGAATTTGAATGAAAATTTAGCGGCTTCGTCTTCTTCTGTCGTTCAAGCGGTTAAAAACGCGGCTAAAGCCAATGTGAAGGCAAAATCAAAGCCCGCTAGAGCGGCAAAGCCTTACAGCCCATCGGCTGTCCCTTCAAAACAAACTGCGGATGCGGTGTTGAGTACTGTGGCAACAAGAGGTGTGTTACAGCCCATGGTTGCAATTGGCACCTCAACAGGTGGTACTCAAGCGTTAGAGCAAGTATTGCCACATTTACCTAAAAATACCTTGCCAATCTTAATTGTGCAGCACATGCCGGCTAAATTCACCTCGGCATTTGCAGAGCGCTTGAATAATATTTGTCAAATAACAGTGCGTGAAGCGGCCGATCTGGACCCTATTTTACCTGGGCAAGCGTTAATTGCCCCTGGTGGTCAGCACATGTATATCGATACTAAGCGAGGTAATCGGTGTGTGACTGTTCGCGATGGCCCGCCTGTTAACCGGCACAAACCTTCGGCAGACGTTTTATTCCGTTCTATTGCTAAAATTAGTGCCAGGCAAACACTCGGCATTATTATGACTGGAATGGGTGATGATGGTGCTGTGGGCTTAAACGAATTAAGGGCCGCTGGTGCTGAAACGGTTGGTCAAAATAAAGACACTTGCATTGTCTATGGCATGCCTGCTGTGGCGTTTAAATTAGGTGCTGTGCAAAAACAAGTGCCGTTGCAGGGGATTGCACAAGAGATTATTAACTTCAGTGCAAAGTATTTAAAGTAATCACGTTTGTCTGTTCCTTAAGCTGCAAAAGCGATTTTTACCCATTTATAATGTACCGAAAAACGCATCAAAACAGTTCGATTTCACCGGTTTCCATCAGTTGATTCTCGGCTTGGAGTTCTTCATTGAATTGGTCTGGCGACCACTTTAAATTGAAGATGAATTTCTCAAAAATGATAATCTCACAGAGGTTCTCGTCACTTGGTTTTATGATGTATTTAAAGCATAACTGAGGCATGCCTGTGCCAAAAGAAATGTGGCCGCCTTCATTATTACTACCATTTCCACTGCTATCATGATGGTGGTTGATCACAATCGGAATTTGGGAGAGGGTCATATCATTGGATGGCCTTGCAAAAAATTCATTTTTTAATCCTCCCCATATTAAATTAGTGACTTCAGAGATGTGAGAGCTGATGATTCTAAAGTCGTCATCAAAATTAATGGGATTAATATAGGTATTACCTGCCTGTATGGCTTCTCTAATTTCAGATTTTTCTGCTTCCAGTACCATAAAACCACGACACCAGTCACTTTCAATGGGGATCATGGTCATGAGCTTACCGTAAATAATATTGTCTTTGACTAAATAAGGCAGGCTTGCTTCGGCAGTGCAGTTTAAAAACTGGTTTTCTAAAATGGTGACAGAAATATCCTGTATTCGCCTGATGAAGGTGTCTGGATACCATGTATTAAAAATATATTTATCAACCAGTGTTTTTAAGTGGTCCATTTGCTTTAGTGTGTATGAACCTGCAAATTCTTTTGTGATTTTATGTCGCTCTTGCTTGTCACTGTCGGGTTCTTCTGTACGGTAAAAAATGGGTAATTCACGTCGGAGCCGGCGAATTCTTCTGGCAATTTCTATCGATTGATCCTTACTGCCATAGGTTTCAGAGAGAAAGATTCCGCCTAAGTCAATATGAGAAGATAAAACGCGTGGTAACGCGGCAATATTTGGAATTCTAATGGGGACTAAATCATGCTTTTCAGCAAAATGTTGCAGGGCTGCCTCAGCGTCTTTATCGGTTTCACAAACGAGTATTTTACTGGTGATTTTTTTCGCGAGAATGGGCTGAATTGGATTGCTCATGACGACCTGGTTCCCTGTGAATTTGGCTACATAGATTATAGTTCACTGGTTGGTAAAGGGGGGAGAATATGTCGATTGTTTTTCTTTAATATCGGCTGAATTAACGAGTTCGATTACTCTAAAAGACCGAGGCTAAAATCATCGCCAAATATATATAAAATGGGGTGTTGTGGCGTATTTAAATAGGTTTGTGCAATATCTCTTGTTTTTCTATTTACAAAACTCAATAATTTTGCAACTGAGATGAGTTTTCCGTTACTGATTTCTTGAGGATGTTTGTTTAAACTTTCAATTAAACTGTGCGTGAAAATACCATGACCGAGAGACTCTACTTCAAAGGCACTTTGAGTCTTGCTTGCAGCTGAAAAAACGGCAATACCCCGTTCTTTGGCTAAATTGGCCACCCATTTCCGCTCTTCTATATCACGGGCAAAAGCAATGTTTTGCAATGACTGGGTGGCCTGACCACTTTTGCAGGTATCCAAGAGAATGAGCACTTTATTGGCTTTTAGGCCTTTCGTGAATTGGGCGAGGTCGGTAATAGATAACGCGGATTTTTTCAGGTTTGTGATATCAGCATCATGGCCTAAAAAATAGTAAGTAGAATCGATGGTGTCTCCGTGTCCGGCCCAAAAGAGGACTACCGTATCAATTGCTTGACTCTTTTTCTGAATGTCTTTCATCGCATTAATGACATTCATTTGTGTTGCTTGCTCATTAACTAGAACACGCTCTATGACGTCTGAGTATAAATTTTTTGAAATATGGCTGAGTGCCTTGGCGACCGCGGTAGCATCTGCTGCAGCATATTTTAGGGTTAGGTTCTTATCCTGATAAAGACTAACTCCTGCAGCTAAAAGATATAACTTTGGTTGTTTGGTGTGCGGGGCTGCATAGTTAACAGTCAGTGTTTGGGAGCGACCATATAGAGTTTGTTGTGGGTTAAAAGCTGCGCCTGTAAACGTATTTTCACCTGCTAATAAGTCAATATCAAATTGTTGACAATTCTGACGTTTCACAGGCTTAAGCCCACGGCTTTTGATAGAGCGTCCATTATGGATGAGAAAAATATCGCCAGCTTTTTCTGCAGCTTGTGTGCAAACCGTTAAGGCTGTTTTTCCTGGTGTGCTATTCGGGATGGGTGAAATAGTGACGTTGGGGGCTTTAAACTGCTGAGAGAGCGTGGTGGTCGCTTTAGCAAGTGTCCCTTGTAATGTTTGGCTGAGTAAACCTGGGGTGAAAAATGCATCCCAGGTTTGACGCATATTTAAATAGCGTGTGCCTTGTGCAAATGAGATGTAATGCCTACCGCCATTTGCACTGTCAAACCGGCCATCTTCATCAAACACGACCCAGGCGCCTGTGTCTAAAATTAATACCGTGAGTTGTTTGTTGTGCTTTAAGTCTTGAATTTTGATAACGCGGTCTTGTCCTGCTGAAATGAGAAAGCGTTGATTATGGCTGAAATTAAGCCCTGTTATGGCGCCTTTATGGGCTTGGTAAACGGTGATTTTTTCACCAGTGTGTTTCCACAGGCTAATGTCACCATCTTTGTGGCCAATAGCGATTGTCTTGCTGTCGCTGTCAATGGCAAGTGATGAAAAGGCTTTTTCAACTTTAAAATGTCGTATTTCTTTACCTGTTGTCATGCTGACTAATGCAACCGCAAAATAGCCACCATGGCTTCGACCGGTTTCCAGCGCAAAATATTCGCCATCCGGGCTAAAAACAATGCTGTCTGGTAATCCCATACCGTGCCGATTATAAACAACCTGGCTGACAAGCTCACCAGTACTGTTGAAGGTATTGATTTCACCGCCGGGCCAGGCAATAACCGCTAAATTACCTTGTGGTGTTGGTATAGGGTAGCGGCCAGCAGGCAGTGTTAGCGAATGTATGCCTTGTTTGTTTCTAAAGGTCATCGCATCACGGTGTTTTTGGTATTGCAGGCCAAATTGCTCGCCATTGTTAAAGTGGCCGATGAACTCGTCTGAATGTTCAGGGTGTAAATCTTTTAGGTCAAATTGTATGCTGTGCTCACCTCTAATGAGGGTGGTAATGATCTTGTCCAGATCAGGGGACAAATTAACATCCTTTACGACCAATGCGGGTAGGGATAGGTTTTTGTGTAATTTGCCATGAGCGTTCCAAATGGCGATCCGCCCTTTAGCGTGTTGTTTACCCCATCTAAAACCTGCTGTTAGATGTTGTCCAGAAGGGGACAATGCAAAGGTGGATATGGTTGATGAGTCATTCTCTAAGGTTGCTTTGAATTGTTTGACTGATTTGCCTTCAAAGGTGATTAACTCAATATCACGTGCTTTAATGACCCAAAGCTGTTTATTGTCTGCTGTAAAGTGCAGTTTTTCAGCAAATAGGCTTCGATGCTTAGATTTGTCGATGACATGACGTTTTTTCCTGTTGCAGTATAAATATGTATTGCGTTACGCCGATCAGAGAGTAAGGCAATCATTTGGCCATCGTGGCTGAATACGGCATCCTTTACTGCTCGTATGAAAGGGCTTTTTTTCGCGCTCAAACTGGGTTTTTGTTGTTCGATGTTGTTGAGTAATTTGCCGTCCCAGTCATATAATTTAGCCGAAATTAAGTGACTAGATCGGCTATTATTCGAGCTACCAGTAACTAGGAAAGTCTCTTGTGTTGGGTTTAAAATAATCTGATTAATAGGGCCGGTGAGTACTTTTTTGAGTGTCTTTCGTGCAGACCAGTCTGGGTTTCGAATGGTAACGTCATTGTTATTGTTAGTTGTGATGATGATCTTGCCAGTTTGATGAATGGCAGCTTGTTTGTAGCTGTGTGCTTTACCCTTCAGCGATTTTAAAACAAGGCCTGTATTGGTATCGTAAATAAGAACCAAGTGCTTCATGCCGATGGCCAGGCGTTGACCATTTAGATAGGACTGCATCCAAAAAATGTGTTTTTTAGGGAGAGATAAAGTGCGGAGCAGTTTACCGTCTTGGTGCCATATTTTTATGCTTCGGTCATTCGCTGTTGAAAAAAACAAGCGGCCATCTTGACTATAGGTAATGAATTTAATGTCATCTGTGTGACCTTGTTGGATGACGGTTCTGAGTGCATCGTTGGCAATGGCGGCATGGGAAACTAAAAAGCTGATAATGAAAGCGGTCAATATGCAAAGCCGAGTTGGCGAGAAGGACGGTGTGATCATAGTTGTTTCTCTTAAAGCGCATAAAAAATCAGGTGTGTGATTATTTTATAAATAGAGCCAACAATGCAAGTTCTGTATATTGATTGAGGTATATATTGTTTTAACTACCGAGCTACTCGCTACTCAGATAACCCCATCAATCGATTATTTTCGTCGATATATTATTGTTGCTCTTGTGGGGTTGGGTCCTGAATTTGATTCAGCGCGCCTGCTTGCATGAATAAGTTAATTCTTTCTGAGGTCACAGGGTGGCTTGAAAAATAATCCAGAACACTAGATTCTTCCTTATCTTGTTGTGAGTGACTGTTCTGGTCTAATGGAACCGGACACTTTGATAAGGGATAATATTATCAACTATCGAGGTGATCATGAACAAGAAACGACCATACAAAACTTATCCAAAAGAATTTAAAGAAGAAGCAGTGGCTCTGGTGACAGAGCAAGG
>JABHGC010000010.1 GCA_018672285.1 Methylococcales bacterium | reverse complement strand
TACTGCTGATAACCATTTTCACTGCTCTTTCTCTGAATTCTGGGGTATATTTGGTCTTAACTTGTTTGCTCATCTCTGTTCCTCAATTTCAAACTTCATTTTATATGAAATTGAGTGTCCGGGTTAGTGTAACCACTCCACCTATGTTCCATGTCAGGAACGTAAAGATCGGAAAACTCAATGATCCGATTCATATCTCCAGAACGTAATGCACCTAACATTCGGTGAACTGGCTTTAATTCATCTTTATAGACTTGCGTGAGTAACGCAACGGTAATTTTTTCTGCTTTAGTGATGATGGCTCTAATCTGTGCAAGTACAAAGAGCTTAATCACAATATCAGTCACACCTTGTGACAAGTCGTACCAGGTATCGCGAATATCATCTGAGAGATTTTCATCTCGATTTTTTAACCATTGATACCGCCAAAGCCGGTTGGTAAACGCAATCCATTCACGGGTTTTTACTGCCGGATTTTCGGAATCCCGCTCTTGCATGGGCTGCCAATAAAACGCACCAAAACCTGCAGCACGCCTTGCTGAGCGTAAATCCCGTTCGAACATCGGTAGTGCTTTCGGTGTACCAATCAAGATGATCGGGATACCTACTGTGTTAACCAGAGTAACGAAAAAATTTAACATTTTTTCAACACCACCAGAACGACTTAAACTCAAGTGTTGAATTTCATCAATCACTAACACGCCGATAGCGTGAACATTGGAAAGTAACCCCATTAAACTCATGAGTGTTGGGATGCTATTACGTTTTAATCCATAGCGCTTTTCGTAATTAGTCTGTAAAAGCTGATCAATTCCCCTGAAGAAATTGAGACAGAGACTTTTTAACGTACCGTCGAAGGGACAGTCAATTTTCAAGTAGACAATTTGAGTGAAATTGTACAGTTCATGGTATATGACTTGGGGATAGGTTGAAAAAATGGTATTTATTGCGAGTGTTTTACCTGCACCTGAGCAGCCAATAACGGTGAAGCTCAGTGCGGTTGATTTCACATGGCTGTAGCGATTAACATTTAAATCACCTTGTTGAACTCGTTCGTAACCATTTTGCATATGGCTATTGAGTGAGCCGTCATCAATATTCCGACCTAAATAACCGCGACGGATCATCACTGAAATTTTTCTTTCGATGTGAACATGGTTGGTTAAAGGCTGGAAAAAATTATCAATGAGCTGTGAAATAATATGAACTCGATGATTGGCATCTGCCAGTATATCAGCAGGGTTAAACTCCAGCTTAGAAGTAAAAACGTGTTTCGTCTTTTGTGTTTCAATGATTGGCGGTAATGCATTCTATGAATGGGTTGTTTTGATATTCACTGATCGGTGATGGCTGGTATACCGCGCGAATAAACTGGCTATTGTTATTCAAAAGTCATCCTCATCAAACAGTTCGTCTACTAAATCTGGCAGGCGATAATCTTGCTCTTTTTTAAAAGGGACAACTTTAGCGGGTTCCTCATGGCGGGTCTTCCCATGCTTAGCAACAGATATTTTTCTTTCTTGCCGCTTAGCTTGATCGCGATTCCATTTAATATTTTTTATACGCTCAACATCAGGGTGACTATCTTTATCTTTTGCTGCTTTTTCGGCACCTTTAATGATTCTATTGATATCTTCTTCAAGCTCTCGTTTCTTTTCATCGGAGGTCAATTTGCACTTAGCTAATGTTTGCTTTTGCTGGTTAGTGATGAGTTTGACATCCCAAAATGTACATCCAGAAAATTCACGGCTTCTCGGTGCAAGATCACACGCCCAAAATTGAGAGTTTTCCTCTTCAGGAAATATATATATTACATCAAGCGATCTTGGGTCATAGGCTGCTTCAAATGATGTAGGGCGGTTAATGTCCTTGGTTCGATGCAACCAACCTCGTTTAACCAGCTCTTGGCTTGTGTAGTACAGACCAAATAGTTTAATGCCCAAGTTTGAAATGGTTGCTGTTTCTCTGGGTAATAACGCAACTGTTAGAGAAGTGATGCTTGCTTGCCGTAATTTACCCGTGCGGTTTTGTAAGCCCCAATTCCAAAGTGAATTCGGTATCAATTCAAGGTCGGCCGGCATATCTTCGCATCGGTCATATTTTTCTAAGGTATGGTCTCGGTTGTGGTAAATGATAGAGCGTAAAATAACTTCGGTGAATTCTTTCAAATTTAATGTCGCGTCGAGACGATAATCGTTTCCACCACGTTTTTTAACGATGGTATCTGTGACCGCACCAGGTGCACTGGAAAAATTAGCTTGTATCGTCCTAAAGTAGCGCTCTACGATACCTTTCGCATCACCTCGATATGCAGGTGCATTTTCGACCCTAACATTGAAACTTTTTTCTAACGACTCAATCTGGTGACCCCAAAGCTCACCCTTGTCTGCAAGCAATGCATCAGGTAGCCCCTCTGCTGGCCAATCTTCAGCTTCAATATTTATTCCATAGTGCTGACAAAATTCGACTTTACTGGTCATTGCATTGATTAGCGCTTGCATCGCAGTAGCGTAAGAGGGGTTTTCTAACCCAATATAAACACCCGCAATCATCCGGCTAAAAACATCAATGACAAGGAATATTGTCGGTCTACCAACGATAGCTGATCGATCGCGGTTGGATACTAAGTATATATCACCAATCGTCGCATCTATTTCAAAACGCGACCCAGGGCCTAGTACTTGTGTATTTGCGGTACTGTGTAGTGGTCGAATGTCTTTATTAAAGTGAATATTTGGTGTCCGTTTTTCGATTGATTCATGCTGTTGATATTCGCGTCGATAGAAGTGCCTCATTTGCCAAAAAGATGGTATCTCTTCTTCAGGAATATCGTTATATAAATTTTTAAATACTGTTTTGAATTTACGGTAGGTAAAACGAAAAGTTTCCTGTTTCTTCGTTAGATAATTTTTTTCTATTGCTTGCCGAAAGAGTCGCTCAACATCTTGGTCAATAATAGCACCTGTTCCTGGTGTAAAATCTCGTGGTCGACCTAATTTTTTGCCGACATTATCACGTTTTTTCCCCGCAGCGCCTGAGTTTTTATAATCGGGTAAAAGTGCGTTTGGCGCTTGACCTCGTGCCCAATAACGCTTCAACAGTTTATATAAATTCCGTTTAGTTGTACCAGTTTCATCAATAACTCGTTTAATCCTCTTGGCCCGTACTTTACGGTCAAATACTGCTTCATCAGCAATAATTGGTGATATCAAGGAAAAGTTCTTTTCTCGTTTTGTATAAGCCGTTGATGTCTTTTCGGGAGTTTCAAATGCTATATAAGCATAAGGGTCTTCTACCCTAGTTAGTAATGTGTCAGTAATTGCAGACACAAGTTCAGCCTTCTTCATGTAAGTTGGAAAAGCTGAACTGTCTTCTAGTGGGAACCAAACTACCTCTTCAGGGAAGACCGCTAACACTCGGTACAATTGTTCATTGAACCCCAGTACCTCATTAAGCCGAAACATTTATCATCTCCTGAATTAATTCAATTTCACCTAGCTCTAGGTCATGTGATGTGAGTTGTTTACAGGGCACTTTGATATCGAATTTAAAATAACGGTTTGCAAGCAGCTCTCTTATTTCCCCTAAGGATTGACCTAGACCAAGCTCGTAAGCTTTATCTATCGCTTTACTAATCTCAAGAATATTTTTATCTGGTGACTTGACGATGTGATACCAGTAAAAATCAACTTTCTCTATGGTATCTAGGTCGATAGTTCGTTTACTTTGCCGCGGATATAACCATTTAATATTTTGGAAGGTAACCGCAGGAACATTATGCTCAGTAAACAACTGCCAAGGGATTGATCGTCTTGCCCAATATTCTCTTTCGATGTCTATTTTTTCGATTGTTCTTACGTTGGCTAGGTCTTTGGAGTATTTAACTTGTATCGCTAGTTCTTTGCTTAGTTTGTTCTTTTGCATTAAGACATAAAGGTCACTACTCATAACGATATCAACACCCTGAAAACTAGGATGTTTACTACCGAAATCTAAAGCGATTTCTTTCGTGATGCTTCGATCTAGCGGAAATTGTTCACGAATTTCTGACACGTCTGTTTGCCATTCCATTAGAAGGAACGCCGCTAGTTCAAGGTCTGATAGCAGGTGGTGGATACGTTGAGATTTGTGACCAAAAAGCCGGTGGGAACGACCTTTGGATGAAAGGTCACGAACCGTTATCCACGGTAAATAATTTTTACCATAGCCTGAGCCGCGACCATCTTTAATCCATTTGGCGATTTTTAGCTCTGGGTTTTGTTGTTTTTTCATGCCCATCCAACCCTCCTTGGTCGAATGCGCACAATCTACTCTAAATTTTCTTGGTATACAACTTTACTGCCTGGTATCCATCTTTATTGCCCAGGATACGACTTTATTACCCGCTTACAAGTATAGCAAAACTGTGGTTATTAAGATTTTAGTAAGCCAATAAAAATCTCAGATAGCTGTGTTTCAATTGTGGCCATTGAAATAGGGTGTTTAAGTTCACTCAGTTGCGTCATTTCAAGGGCTTCGTAGCCGCATGGGTTTATCCCTTTAAAAGGAGATAAATCCATATCTACGTTGAAACTGATGCCGTGGTAACTGCTGTGCCTTTTTATCCTGAGACCTACAGAGGCAATTTTTTTCCCATCGACATACACACCCGGTGCGTCTTTTTTTGCAACGGCCTGAATCTCATAGTGTTTGAGTAATTCAATCGCAGTATTTTCTAATAAACTGACTAAGTCTCGCACACCTAAACGGCGCCTTTTGATGTCTATTAACACATACATCATGAGTTGGCCTGGCCCATGGTAGGTCACTTGGCCGCCTCGGTCAGTCTCAACAACCGGGATGTTGGTCTGTTGTAAAATGTGGTGGCGTTTACCATTCATGCCCAATGTCAATACAGGTTCGTGTTGAACTAACCAAATCTCATCGGCGGTGTCGGCATCGCGCGATTGGTTGAAGTGCTGCATGGCTTGGTAAGTGGTGAGGTACGGTTGTACGCCAAGAAATTTGAGTGTTGGATCAGGTATCATCGAACTATGGTACCTGACCCATACAGTGGTGGCTAGGCCGGTTGTGCGGTGTGTTTGTCAGCCGTTGAAGTATGAATTAAATCATGCGGTAGGGCATGAAGGATGTGGTGGGAAAGGGCTGTTTCATCTTTACGGGCTAATATGCCGTGAGGAATTTGCACGCGCTTACCTTGATGGCTGAAAATGCGCCATAAAATATGGGTCTTCTTGCGGTAGTCAGCCCAATTGATATCCATCCAAGCAATAACGGTTGGTTTTTCAAAATGATGATGCACAACGATGCCATGCGGGTTCACATCAATAGCTTTGAAGTGCGCTAAATAAGTGCTGACGTAACAAATAATGTAAATAATGCCAAACATTGCCAGAAAAAAGAATGGTCCTGGTTTTTGTTCGCTAGAAGCCGCTGCAAGTATCAATATTAATGATAAATCGAACAAAACGGCATAGCCAAGGCTGATAGATATTATCCTCAGCCAAGAGGGGGTCATGGTCATAACAAAGCTCCTGATTTTTTATTTTTATTTTTTTATAAAGCCATGAGTATGGATGCGTTAGCTGATAACGCGATGTAAATTAAGTCTAGTTGATTTCTCCCTGTAGCGTTGATAGTAATGGTGATCGAATGGTACTTGCCTTCTCGGCTTGCCTTCGTATCAACCTTAAGAATGTCGGTTTCAGCACAGTGTTTTTGAACTATATCGTAGACAGTACCGCGTAACTCCGGTGTTGCGAGTCCCATGGCTTTGATGGCAAATTCACATGGGAACTCCATCAGTTCATCTAAGCGATTATCTTTACTCATTACTGTACTTCGCCGCGGCGAATTTGCTCCTTATAATCGGCAAAAAAGGCAATCATTTTTTGCCAAATAGGGCCAGGTACACCACTGCCAACAGTGTGTTGGTTGAGTGTGACAATAGGCACAATCTCTTTGGTCGAGCTTGTTACCCACACTTCTTTGGCCTCAAATAATGTTTGTTCTGAAATCTGTGCTTCGCGGTAGGGTAGCTGATGAATGGCTGCTAATTCAAGAATTAAGTCACGGGTAACGCCGGGTAATACGGTGTGATCTTTCGGTGGTGTCAGGAGTGTGCCCTCTTTATCAACGATGAATAAATTACTGGCAGCGCCTTCTGTCGCATAACCATCCTTAATTAAAATGGCCTCGTTACAGCCTCGGTCAACGGCTTGTTGTCTGAGTAAGGCATTGGGTAATAACGTGATGGCTTTAATATGGCAGTAGGCCCAGCGAATATCATCAAGGGTGATGGCATCGACACCGTCACTGACGGTAGTGGGTGCGAGAGGGGAGGCCATTGCAAAAATGGTGGGGGTTAAATCATCCGGGAAGCTGTGATCTCGTTTTGCTTGGACACCTCGGGTGATTTGTAAATAAACCGCACTGTCGCCGGTTAACCCTCTTTTAGCTAGCAAGGTGGTGAACAGCTCGATCCATTGTTGGTGACTGTATGCTGTGGTAATACGAATGCCTGAAAGGCTATTGTCCAGGCGTTTTAGGTGCTCTTCTATGCGAAATAATTTACCGGTGTAAGCGGGAATGACTTCATAAACCCCATCCCCAAACATAAAACCGCGATCAAGTACCGACACTTGTGCTTGTGAGATGGGTAAGTAATCCCCATTTAAAAAAACAATCGGATCATCTGACATTTATTTAAACCATAATTTGATGCTGTCAACGGTCGTCGACCAAAAGCTACCTTCTGGAGCCGCTGTGAGCGTGATTAACGGGATGCTAGCAATGACATCTTCTTTGAGTTTAATGTTAACCTCACCCATGGTGTGCTTGTCCTCAACAGGCGCAATAATGGTGGCAGGTAATGTGGCCGACGCCGTTAAGTGCTTGTAGGTTTTACGAGGGATGGTGACGTATAAGTCTTCTTTAATGCCAAGGCTTAAGATCTCGCTGGCACCTTTCCAAATTTTGCTTTCGTAAACTGTTTCACCCGCGCTATAGAGTTTGTGGGTTTCATAAAAACGGAAGCCATAATTCAGTAGACTTTGGCTTTCGCTGACTCGGCTACTTTTGCTTTCCCCTCCAAGTACGACTGAGATTAAGCGCATACCGTTGCGTTTGGCTGAAGAGGCTAAGCAGTAACCAGCGGCTTTGGTGTAACCTGTTTTTAAACCATCAATATCTTTTTGTTTTAATAGCGAGTTGCGGTTGTACTGACGGATATCATCATAGGTGAATTCACTGACAGAAAACCATTCATAAAAATCTGGGAAATCTCTAATAATGGCTTGAGCGACTTTGCTAACATCCCGAGCTGAACTGTAGTGTCCTTCACTAGGTAAACCGCTGGCATTTTTAAAGTGCGTGTTGTCCAAGCCGAGCTTTTTGGCATGAATGTTCATTAAATCGGCAAAAGAGCTTTCACTACCTGCAATATGTTCTGCGAGTGCAACGGCTGCATCATTGCCAGATTGAATGATCATCCCTTTGAGTAAGATTTCAATGGGGAGTTGTTTGCCCACCTCAAGAAATGAGCGAGAGCCACCTGTTTTCCATGCCTTTTTACTGATGGTGGTATTTTCAGATAACGTAAGATTATTTTCCTGTAGTTCTTTAAAAACGACATAGGCTGTCATTAATTTAGTCAAACTTGCAGGGGCGCGGCGAGCATCGGCATTATTTTCAGCGAGCGTTTTACTGGTATTAAAATCAATGATGATATGTGCTTCAGAGCCTAATTGTGGTGGTGATGGAATTTGCCCTGCAAAAGCCAAACTACCCCATAATAGGAATAAAATTGTGAAAATGGTGCGCTGTGTGACTGTGTTCACCCGTGCCTCTCTTATTATAGTAATGGTGCTGTCTGCGTTCTATTCTATGGGACTGGAAGGAATAATCAACTGCGATGGTATCCCTTGCTGTGCCAAAAGTTGCTGTGTTTTGTTTAAATGCTGTTGATCTTTAATAGGGCCTAATTGAACTCGATAGAGTTTTTTTGGATCATTCTTGCGTTGGTTAATCTGTATATCACCTAACTGTGGTGTTTTAGCTAGCCGCCTTTGTAACGTTTCGGCGTTATGTCTTGCACTAAAAGCACCAAGTTGAATGTACGTTGGATTGATTTTGGTATGAGTCATTTTACTGGCGGTTGATTTTGCCACACTCATATTGTTGGGCTTATTGGGCGTAATGGTTTTAATTTCTACGCGGGCAGTGCCTTTGTCTAGTACGCCTAGTTGATGTGCTGCAGTATATGAAAGATCAATAATACGGCCTTCAT
>JABHGC010000211.1 GCA_018672285.1 Methylococcales bacterium | reverse complement strand
TTTATTAGCGTCAAACCCCATGTCAGCCATAAGCTTCAGTGCTTGCTTGAAGTTTCGCTTAGCTCTTCTATTACCATTAAAAATAGCCGTCAGCGCACGATCAGGTGCATACCAATGCCTTTTCGCATAATGCCAACGCGCCTTGGAGGCTAAGCTGATATTATCAAAAGGGAAAGCCACCACATCCACATCTTTTGCCGTGATGCCAGCCTGTTTCAAACAAAATTCAACAGAAAGATAAGGAAACTTACCCTTAGCGTGTTTGTCCCGTAAAAAGCGTTCTTCTTCAACTGCTGCGACAAGTTCGCCATCTATAAAGAGTGCTGCTGATGGGTCGTGAAAAACGGCGCCGGAAAGCCCGAGTACGATCATGATGTTGGCTCGCTTATTATTCTTATGTTCAGATAATGTGACATTCGATTATTGGCAGGATACCTTGAATCGAGATTTTTGTCTTTTTTTGCTTGTGGTTATATTGATCAATAGTAATTAACAAGCATTACCATTGCCCACATGATAGGCTTATGGCACACTTTGGTTCAAGTAAAACAATAAAAACAGGCTACACATGAACGACTTAGAAAAATTCTTTGAAAATCACGATGGCAAACTTATTCACAAGTGGATGCACTATTTTGACATTTATGACCGCCATTTCTCCCGTTTCCGCGACCAAGAAGTCGTCATTGTCGAATTTGGCGTTTCTCAAGGTGGTTCTCTACAAATGTGGAAAGAATATTTTGGCCCTAAAGCCAAAATTATCGGCATAGATATCAACGAACACTGCAAAGCCCTGGAAGAAGAACAGGTCGAAGTGATGATCGGCGACCAAGAAGACCGAAAATTTTTACGCCAAATAGCAGAACACGCACCTCGCATTGATATTTTAATTGATGACGGTGGCCACACCATGAAACAACAAATCGCCACCTTTGAAGAGTTGTTTGACAGCATCGACCCTAATGGTGTTTACCTGTGCGAAGATTTACACACCTCTTACTGGCCTAAGTGGAAGGGCGGCCACTTAAAAAGCAGCACCTTCATAGAGTACAGCAAACACCTTATCGATAAAATTAACGCCTGGCACTCGAAACAATACACCTTAAAAGTAGATGACTTTACTCGCTCGGCACACTCCTTACATTATTACGACAGTATTTTAGTCATAGAAAAACGACCCATTGTGGAACCTCACACCGAAAAAAGAGGTCATAAGTCTGTACAGAAATATCACGGCGCATTATCGATGAAAAATCGACTCAAACGATGGTTCAAAAGAACTTTTTAATGCGTCAATTATGCCTATAGAGTTGCGATTCAATAAGTTCGTTATTTAATCGCAAAACTCTAGTAGAATTTCTGCTATTTTTAATATGCAACGTTCACTATAAAGGCCAGCACCATCAAACAGTCAATCGGCGTCTATTTTCGCTTACTTACGTATGTTAAGCCGCATTGGAAAATATTTGCGCTCAGCATCCTAGGTTTTCTAATCTACTCCAGCTCTCAGCCTGCACTCGCCTGGATCATGGGACGCCTGACCGATGCCATTTACACCAAGAATGCAAGCGCTACCTACCTAATCCCTTTAGCGTTGATCGGGATTTACTTTGTACGAGGTATTGGCGGTTTTTTAGGCAACTATTTTTTAGCCAAAGTGACCTTTTCCATCGTGCAAACGCTACGAAATGCCATTGTCCACAATTTCACTACGCTGCCGAATGGCTTTTTTGAACAACATAACTCCGGCCACCTCATCTCTAGCATTACTTTCAATGTCACCCAAGTCACCGGCGCGGCCACAGGGGCTGTTAAAGTCATTTTGCGAGAAGGCATTACCGTCATCGCCCTATTAGCCATGATTTTCTACTACAACTGGCAGTTATCACTCACCTTTATTGCCATTGCCCCTTTAATCGGCCTAGTCGTCTCCTATGCCAGCAAACGTTTTCGTAAGATCAGCGGCAAGATTCAAGTGTCCATGGGCGAGATTACCCAAGTCTCATCTGAGGTTATTAATGGTTACAAAGAAGTCAAAAGCTTTGGCGGACAAGATTATGAAAAACAACGTTTCGAAAAGGCCAGCCATCGCAATTACAAACAAAATTTAAAAATGGTGCTTACCCAGTCCATCAATACACCAGTTCTACAAATGATTGTCGCCTTTGCATTGTCTTTTTTAGTGTTTTTAGCGCTCTCCATGACAGAAAGCATGAACCCTGAAGCGTTTATTGTTTACATCACCGCAGCAGGTTTGCTGCCAAAACCTATTCGCCAGTTGAGCGAAGTGAATTCAACCATTCAAAAAGGTATTGCCGCTGCAGAAAGTATTTTTGCACTCCTCGATGAACCAAGCGAACAGAATACGGGCAAACACACCTCCACACGCGCCCGAGGACTACTCGAATTTCAACAACTCACTTTTCAATACCCGAATAGCGACACTCCGGTTATTAAAAATTTAAACCTCACCATTGAACCAGGACAAACTGTTGCCTTAGTTGGTTCATCCGGTAGCGGTAAATCCACTCTTGCGAATTTAATTCCTCGCTTTTATGAGCCTAAGAGTGGTCAAATCTTATTGGATGGCACACCACTACAGGATTATGAGTTAAACAACTTACGCACCCACATCTCATTAGTCACCCAACAGGTCACTTTATTTAATGGTACAATCAAAGACAACATTGCCTACGGTGGTTTGCAACACCACACCCTAGATGACGTTAAAAAAGCGGCCTGCCAAGCCTATGCCTCAGAATTTATCGATAAACAAACAGACTCTTATAACACGCTTGTTGGTGAGGATGGCGTACTGCTCTCCGGCGGACAAAGACAGCGCCTTGCTATTGCCAGAGCACTATTAAAAGATGCACCACTACTCATTTTGGATGAGGCAACATCCGCACTAGACAACACATCTGAAAAACACATCCAAGCGGCGCTTAAGGCCGTCATGAGAAACAGAACCACACTCGTCATCGCACACAGACTAACAACCATTGAAAGTGCGGATATTATCATCGTCATGGATCACGGCAGTATCATCGAGCAAGGCAGTCATGACGAACTATACGCCAAACAAGGTGCGTATTATCAGCTACACCAGGCTCAAGTGAAACAGGATGCCGAAAAAGGCGATCAAAACTGATTTATGTTATTTTGACCTTGTCAAACCATGCTAAGACCTCAGGCTGACCCGACCAATTTTGCAGTAAGCGTTTAATATCTTTCGCTTTTGCTTTTTCAAACTCTGAATGAGATGTATGCAACTTCATTGCGTCCAAATCAATCATCACAGCTTCATCATCACCAATCATTAGATTGCTCGCCTTGAGGTCACCATGACTTAACTTCAGTGCAAAAAACCGCTGCAGTAACTGCACAATCTTTGCAGCCATCGCTTCCTGCCCTTCCCTACTATGGTTTTCAACAGAGAAATACTCCCGGCAACTCACACCAGGTTGGAATTCAGTAATAAAATAAGCTTCTCTCTGAATAAGCCCTTTCTTAACCTCGATCAATGCCACCGGCCTGGGTGTTTTAATACCACTAATGGCAAGCCTGTGTGCATTTTCCCAGGATATTGACGCCCTCGTTCTTCGCAAAGCACGATTAACACCATGACTGAAATTTTTAATATTATAGCGTTTAACCACCAATGGTACGCCATTAACAACAGCGGCCCACACCGTGCAAGTATTACCGTCTTTTAGCCATTGAGCTTTGTCATCAGGTAGCTGACTTTCTGGGTTCTGTAAAAAGGCGAGCATTTCAGGGCTATCAAATGCGCGGTCTAACATGGCCTTACGGTTCACCAAAACATACTCGACAAAAGCACTACAGTTTCTGTAAATTTTTGTGAGCATCTTTGTGATGCGTTTTTCAGCTGACTTAACATAATACTGCTTGAATAATGGCAGGTCATCATCCTCATCTAGCCAGTCACGAGCAGCGATATAGCTTGGGATTTGTGCTTCCAGCACGCTAACTTCATGAGGATATAATTGCGCTGCAAACTCAGCAAGATACTGTAATGATTGCTGTCGATTCAATGGCCGGCTTTGTTTTTCTACGCCACCACCATCTAGGGTCAGTAAATTATCTTGATAAAAAACAAAATTATTCAAATGCGGGTCTGTTTGGCAAACACCTAAGGCATGCTGACGAACAAAAGCCGCCAAAATGGTTTTCATCAATCCTTCTTGGGTATCTAAATCAGCCTTTTTCCATGCGTGATACAGGCTTTGTGTGGGGGTTAAATACTCAAAAATAATGACATAACCAGCAGGTTCAATACTTTTGCTCGCCAACACCATTTGGGCTGTAGGTAAACCTGAGTCAATGAGGTAAGACACCCCTTCTTGATCTCGCTGCCAATGCCTCAATGATTTTGCCTCATCATAAAAAAATTTAACAAAAACAGATTTATTTTGATAAGACGCAACACCTGAGGCACGTGACTTTGGAAGGGATCTTGTGATTGTTTGTAGCTCGATTGACACCCCCCCCTCTAACCTAATAGTCAAGGGAAGCTCCAACTCTGATTGCTGCAAAGCAAAATGATCCCGGCTCACACAATACTCCTACAAAGGCACACTCAATACTTAATCAATGCTCAATTTCTTCATCGCTCAAAAGCGTATTTAAATCATCTGCCAGCATCCACTGACTATTTTGATCACTACTATACTGGAATAACTCAGATACCGGCTTCGCATTTGTTTGCCGAATAAAACTGTCTCGGTACCACCAAGGGGCAGCTGGCTGAATCACATAATAATCATCATATTCAAGCGTATTAATGGCATCATCCTGAGTGATCATGATTTCATGCAATTTCTCACCAGGTCGAACACCAATGATCTTGATCTCACATTCAGGTGCAATCGCTTTTGCCACTTCCAGCATTGTCATACTCGGTATTTTCGGGATGAAAATTTCTCCACCATGCATCCGCTCTAAGTTATCAACAACAAATTGAAGCCCTTGCTTTAATGTGATCCAGAACCGGGTCATACGAGCATCCGTAATAGGCAAAACACCTGTTTTTTTAAGCTCCATAAAAAAGGGAATCACACTCCCTCGGGAGCCAACCACATTGCCATACCGAACAACAGAAAAACGTGTTTTATGATGCCCTGAAAGCGCATTTGCTGAAACAAATAATTTATCGGAACACAGCTTTGTGGCACCATATAAGTTCGCAGGGTTTGCCGCTTTATCCGTACTCAATGCAATCACACGCTCAACATTTCTATCAATACATACTTCAATAAGATTATTCGCACCAATAATATTGGTTTTAATCGCTTCCATCGGGTTAAATTCTGCTGCAGGGACTTGTTTGATCGCCGCAGCATGGATCACAATATCAACACCATCCACCGCTCTATATAGTCTTTCACGATCTCGGACATCACCCAAAAAATACTTTAAGACATTCGATGCAGGAAACTGTTTTTGCATTTCAAACTGCTTCAGTTCATCACGACTAAAAACCACCACTCGCCGCGGATTGTGCGCCTTTAATATCATTTCAACAAAGCGCTTGCCAAATGATCCTGTTGCACCCGTCACTAAAACAGATTTACCTTCAAATACCGACATCCATGATAACCTTTTTTATGTTTAACCGAATTACAGTAATACGGCTATTAAGGCACACTGCTTACTTTCTTTTAGCAGCGATACCTTCACACATCATTTTCCATAATGCTTTTTGACTTTTATTGACCTTTAAGTGCTTTGTGTAGACCTGCATAAAATAAATGCTCTCCCGCTTAAAAATGCCGCCTAAATGACGGTAGAAAGAACCTAAATCTCGTACCATCACTTGCTCAACGTGGTTTTTTTGCCTAGTTTTTTCAAGGTCAATAAAGCGAGCATCAATACCATCGTCGTCAATTTTTAAGAATATGTGTTTTGGGTATAAACAATTATGCTGTAATTTAAATGAATGCAGCTTCGCAATGGCTTTTGCCATAAGACCGATAATGTTCTTTTGCTGCACAGCATCAGGCCAGCCTTCCTTCCGCCATTGCTCAATCCACTCTTCTAGCGATTGATAACCTTCAAGCGATACCGTAATTAAAATAGCCTGATCATTCCCCTCATTTTTACGATGCTCAAAAAAAAGCGGAGTTAACGTCGGAGCATCACATTTTTGATATTGTAAAATATTGTCCATTTCACGAGCAAACGTTGGCACACCTTTAATTGGATGCTGCCAGGTCTTCGCATTATGATTTTCTTGGCGCTTAATAAAAACGGGGAAAGGTGTGCCATCCTCAGCAGTCCATTCATATTTAGATACCCCACTCCAGCCTCCTCGACGTTGATTAGGCTCTTCAAACCACCCAATATCCAGTGCCCATAGTGCTTCAAAATCTGCAATAGCATTGGCTTGCATGAGTGTTTCATAGTCGGGGTTTCGGTAATGCTTAATACTCATAACTTGGTCAAACCTACCCGCTTAGGAAACTCTGGGTCTTTAAAAAATAATTTATTATATTGCTTAACCGCTCTATATTGCACATCCTGCCAAAAATCAGCATCTTCAGCTAAGGTTTCCCTCAATGACTTTCCTCTGTAAGCACACATAAAACGAAAGACATCACGCTTGGTTAACCCAATATCCATGCTAGCAAAATACATTGCTCCAATGTCCTTCACCCTCCAGCGATCGGGTGTCTCACCAGAGATAAGCACGCGATGTAAATCGATTATAGACACTGTAAAACCTGAATTAGCCAGCTGTTCAACAGAGGGCTTTGTATTTAACAAAAAGTGCACAAGATAAAAATCACGATGATTCACACCATTCAAGTGCATTGTTTTTCCCATCCAAGCAACCCGAGTAATCAGCTTTCTTTTTAACCTTAATACATCCCCCGATAAAGGCGACTGTGCTTTCCACGGTTCACAAAAATCTTCCAAACTCGTGGTATCAATTAAATCTTCTGTGATAACAAAGGATTGAAACTTAGCCGGATTGAAACCTCTGCGACCATAAGCCACTAGCTTCATGGTATCCACTTTCAACTGATCTAATTTCTGAATGGCTGACCACTCATTTTCAGCCCCCCAAATTGGCGCTTTAAATTGAGATAGGTTTTTAAAAATTTCTTTCCAACCAATACCAGAATGTAGTTTGGCAAAATACGATTTTCCACCGTGCTGAAATCGTAACGTACGGCGCCCATCCATTTCCCTAAAAACATCCCCTTGCAGCGCCATAATCTGGTCAAATAAATTAGTTTGATTGTTAAAGCCTGCTTTAAAGGCCTCATCGATGACCATCATTGTGCTTTGCTCCGAGCTTTTTCCTCAATAATATCAGCGGCTACATCTTGCAAACTATACAGGTCTTCAGTTTTCCCATAACGCTCACCATTCTTTTGCCACGTTGTCCGCTGTGATGAGGTCAACATATTATGAAATAGCACATTAAACTCTGTCTGATCAAATGGGGATGGCACCAACATTCCTGCTTGTGACTGCGTCACATGATGTGAGTAACCGCAAACATCTGTAATGAGAACGGGCAAACCTGAAATAATCGCCTCAATAATCACATTCCCAGCGGCCTCACTATAGGCTGGATGACAGAACAAATCTGCACCAAGCAAAAACCGTGGCACATCATCTCGGCCCGAGTAAATCTCCAGCTGGTTCTCAATACCCAATTGTTTTGCCAACTTTTCCATTGGCTTAGCCTTATCTTGGCCAATCACAATTAACGTTGTCCTAAACCGTAATTCATCAGGTAATGAGGCGATTGCCCGCAACGTTCGATCAACCCCTTTACGCTTAAAGTCTGAACCAATCATCAAGCACACTAAGTCATTATCTGAAAATTTAAACGCTTCGCGAAAATCTTCACGTATCTGCTTTGCATTATCAGGCCGTATTCTATTCTTATTAATTCCCGGCGGTAAAACATGAAATTGTTGCTCAGGCGTATTGTAATGCTTAATGAAATAGCCCATTTCAACAGTTGAGATCATCATCAATTCTGTCTTGGTTTTTTCATTGAAAACAGCTTGTTCAAAACGAGAAAAAAAACGATATCTAGAGGTGTATTTATAATACCAAGGGCGAAGTGTTTCTGGTTTCTGCTGATAACAAGGGTCTGCAGCATAATAAACATCCAGCCCAGGCATTTTATTAAAACCAACGACAGCATCAAACTGCCCAGAATTTAAAATAGGCTCTATTAGGTGATGAAACGCCTCATAACGCTTATGGTTTTGTCGTTCATTGACCGGAATAATATTTATATTAAACCCAGCCGGCAGCTCACCTTCCCATGACATGGTAAAAACATTAATCTCATGACCACGACTTTGCAATACTGAGGCAATCCTGACGCACTTCCACTGTAAACCGCCATACGGAAAGTATTTAAATAATACAAAGGCCAGCTTCATCTGGACACCACCTTACAATAGCTTTCCCACACCTTTTCAGGGGACACTGTTTCATAACAAACAGGGAATACAGAATTACTTGGCTCTGTACATTGTTTTTTCAAACAAGGAGAACAATGAAAATTTGCACTTAAGTGTAACTGACCATGACCTTTAGTGCCTGTTAATGCCGGTTTTGTTGCCCCATAAATCGTCACTGAAGGGACGGCTAATGCAGCAGCCAAATGGCATAAACCGGTATCAACACCAATGACACCCTGTGCTTTTGCCAGTGTTTTCGCAACCTCGGTCAAACTCAACCTAGGCAGAACTTCTGCCCCACTTGCTTTGGCTATTCGCTCTGCTCGCACCTTCTCTTCTTCATTCCCCCAAGGTAGCCACACAGCAAAACCGGCATTAACGGCAATTTTGGCAAGGCTCACCCAATGCATTTCAGGCCAATGTTTTGTCACCCAAGTTGTTGCATGAAAGAAGACGATGGCCTTTTCTGGCTTGCCTTCTCGCCAAGAGGACAAACCATAATCTAATGCGTCGGGCACGTCATAGTTAAATATCTGAGCCAATAACTGACGTACACGCTCAATCGCATGCTGGCCTTTTGCCACAGAAATCTTATGCTGGTAGAACCAGGCTGCAGCAGGTTCACGTGCAGAATGTTTATCTAAGCCATAGCGTGGCCCTGAATTCAACCGAGTCAGTAAGGCACTCTTGACCAAACCTTGTGCATCGATCACTAAATCATACGGCTGTTGTATTCGTGCTTTTATGGTTTTAAATTCTTCTGAACGTAATGATTTTATCCACGACTTACGCCAGCGACGCATCGCAACAGGAATCACTTCGTTAACGGCTGGGTGCCATGCAGGTATTTCTGAAAATGCCTCTTCCACCACCCAGTCGAATTGAATCTCAGGGTGGTTTTTTTTCGCATCCGTAATGGCAGGTAAGGCGTGCACCACATCACCAAGGGATGACGTTTTAACCAATAAAACCTTCATGCCTCATCCGGTAATAATGCTAACACCATATCAGGCGTTAAGTTGTTCAAGCAATCCAGGTGGCCAAGCGGACATTCTCGCTTAAAACACGGGCTACATTCTAAATTCAAAGTCAGTATTTTCGCCTCATCATGTAGCGGTGGCGTAAATTTGGGATCAGACGAGCCATACAGTGCAACCACAGGTTTATCGAGAGCTGCTGCCACATGCATTAAACCAGAATCATTGCTCACAACCACTTGGGCTAAAGACATCAAGTCTAACGCTTCTGCCATGCTGGTTTTACCTGTCAGGTCCTCACAGTGCTCGCCAGTTAACTGCTGTATTTCTTGCCCTACCTGTTGATCTTTTTCTGAACCAAAAATCCAAACTTGCCAGCCTTGCTGAATTTTTTCTTTGGCCACAGCGGCACAATGAGATTCAGGCCAACGTTTTGCAGGGCCATATTCAGCCCCAGGGCAAATCGCTAATATAGGCCGTTCGGTAGTCAACTGGTGCTTTACAACGGCTGTTTGCACCAGGTTAGAATCAATTTCTAACCTTGGGTATGGCCACTCAGTTGGCACCGTACCTTTTTCCATGGCGAGCGCCACAAACCTTTGAACCGTTTTAGTTAACTGCTTTTTATGTAATTTTCGAGCATCGTTCAGTAAGCCCCAACGCAACTCTCCAATGTATCCGATGCGCTTAGGAATCTTGGCGAAAAAAGGGACTAATGCGGATTTTAAGGAGTTTGGTAGAACATACGCTTGAGTGTAAGCATTAGACTTTAAGGAACGACCTAATTTTTTCCGTAGACCGATCTGTAGCTGACCATGACCGAGCGGCATTTCAAGTGCCCCTGACACTTCAGGCATTCGCTCAAGTAATGATTTACTCCAGTTCGGCGCCATTACATCAATAGTAGCACCAGGGTAGCGTTCAACTAAAACCTTGAATAGGCTTTGCGCCATCACCATATCCCCAACCCAAGATGGACCAATGATGAGGATTTTTTCTGTCTTATTATTGTTATTTTGTGACACGTTTTTCTCGCTTTTCTAAGGTGACATTGCTCACCCAGATCATCTGAAGGCAGCAAACGCCGCCCCTATACGAGGCTTTATTCTAAGATAAAGTCAGTCCCACAATAGGGGCACTTACCTTTACCATTGGCCATATCGATATAAACTCTTGGGTGAGAATCCCACAAACGCATCTCAGGTGTTGGGCAATGTAACGGCAAATCTTTAGCACTGACAATCTGTTCGTTTTTATCGTTAGGGGTTGAATCGCCAGGTTGTACAGCAGCTTTCGCATGACCCATTGTATTTCCTTTATTTATTGTTGTATCACCTTGTTAAAGGTGTTTATAACCAAAAACTATTTTTTAAACCAATGTTAACCATTCTGGCTTTTGGTCTCGCTTTCCAGCCACTTGATCAAAGTACATTGACTGAATTCTCTCTGTAATTGGGCCACGACCACCGGCTCCAATCATTCGATTATCCACTTCACGAATAGGTGTGATCTCAGCGGCTGTGCCACTAAAAAAGGCTTCATCCGCAATATACACTTCGTCCCGAGTGATCCTCTTTTCAACCATAGGGATACCGAGTTCTTGAGCAAATTCAAAAACAGTATTACGGGTAATACCATCAAGTGCCGAGGTGAGATCCGGTGTATAAATGACTCCGTCCTTCACTAAGAAAACGTTTTCGCCACTCCCCTCAGCCACATAGCCTTCATTATCTAACAATAAAGCTTCATCATAACCACAGGTTAACGCTTCCTGCAGCGCTAACATTGAGTTCATGTAGTTACCGTTGGCTTTCGCTTTACACATGGTAATGTTCACATGATGCCGAGTGAAGGATGACACCCTAATACGAATGCCTTTCTCCATATTTTCAGCACCTAAGTAGGCGCCCCACTCCCAAGCGGCAACCATAAGGTGCACCTTCAAGTTATCCGCACGAAGGCCCATACCCTCGGAACCTAAGAATGCCATTGGCCTTAAGTAAGCTGTTTTTAAATTGTTCTCACTCACCACTTTACGCTGCGCCTCAAACACAGTGTCGTAGTCATACGGCATTTTCATCCCTAATATGTGGGCTGAGTTAAATAACCGTTTAGTGTGTTCATGTAAGCGGAAGATCGCGGTACCCTTTGGCGTTTCATAAGCTCGAACGCCTTCAAATACACCCATACCATAATGCAAGGTATGAGTTAACACATGGACTTTTGCATCTCGCCACGGCACCATTTCACCATCCAGCCAAATCCAGCCATCTTGATCATCCATCGACATTTTCTGCGTCTCCTTCGTTTTGAGTATCGCAATCAAACAGTTGTTGCCAAATCTTTGTCACATCCACCCGCAACGTGGCAAACGTGGTTGCAGGTATCACCACCGATTGGTTACTCAAAGCATGTAAGTGAATGACTGAACGATATGTACGATATGCTTCGGCTAATCTCTCTGAGGCTGCCAAGCTTAAAATACCTATTTCAGCCAGTCTTGCGAGCGTTCGGATATTGTCCGTAGAGTCAGCCAACTGGTGATAAAATTCTGCATATCTTAGCACACAATATTGCACCATAAACTCTATATCTGCGACCCCACCTGAATCCTGCTTAAGATGGAACCAATCAGCCCGATGATCCCCTAATTCATCCTGCATTTTAGCCCGCATTTTACTGACATCAGCACACAATAAAGAGTGGTCTCTGGGCTGCGTTAAAATGGATTTTCTCACACGTTCAAAATCACCCTGCAGGGCTTGCCCACCGACGACCATTCTTGCCCTAACTAATGCTTGATGCTCCCACGTCCATGCCTCTTCTCGCTGATATGCCTCATACCTCGATAGTTTTGATACCAACACACCAGAGTCACCGTCTGGACGCAGGCGAACATCAATTTCATACGCTATTCCTGACCCCATATTGGTTTGTAAAAAGTGCATGATTTTCTGAGCCATTCGCACAAAGAACCACTGACCACTCACACGCTCCGCCCCATTACTGAAACACTCACAGCCTAGGTCATCATATAAAAAAACCACATCTAAATCCGAGCCATAACTTAGTTCTAACCCACCTAGCTTGCCATACGCCACCACGCCAAAATCGACCATTTTTTCAACACCATCCACAACAACAGCAGGCTCTCCATAACGGCTTGAAAGTGTTTTTCGCACCAACGACACCACAGCTTGCAATGTCACCTCTGCCACCAGAGAGAGCTGATCACTCACTTCCATCAGCGGTAGTGCATCCGTCACATCTGCTGCCGCTATTCGAAGTTTATTTGCAAATACAAACAGCCTAACTTGCTCCATTTGTAGCTCTAAATCACCCCCATCAACCCTTGAAAGCAAGATTGCCATCTCGTTAACCAGCCCATCTCGGTCTGGTGGGTGGTACAATTGACGGCTATCTAAAAGCTCATCCATCAGCAAGGGGAAGCGCGTCAACAAAGACATAATCCACTCACTGGAGGATGCCAAACGAATAAAGTGCTGCCTTGCAGAGGCGTTATCAGACAGTAGAGACAAATAAGACACTCGACCAGATATGGCCTCAAATAACGTTAAAAACCGGGGCAGGGACTCACTCGCTGGCGGCTCAAGTGACAGCTCTGATAAAAACTTTGGCATTAACAAATCAAGTTTTTGCCGCCCAACCTCAGACATCACCCGATACGCCCTAGACTCCCGAAACAATAACAACTGCCGCCGCGCATCAGTGGCATCTAAATACCCCCAAACAAGCGATAAATCAAGCGCTTGCCCTTGCCACATTTGCAGCCATTGAATGTCAGCATCTGGCCGCCATTCTTCTGCAAAAACATCGGCGAAACACTGATGAACGCTTTCTCTGTGGCCATCAAGAAGCGCTTCAAAGTCAGCAATATTATCGCATCCCATAGAAATCGCTAACCGCTCCAAAGCTGACCCATTAGGTAACAAGTGGGTTTGCTGGTCGGACAGCATTTGAATATGGTTTTCAGTACGCCGCAAATAGGCATAACCCTGCTTTAAGGCGATGACTGTTTCACCCTGTAAAATGCCAATAACCTGTAGCGCATCCAACACTTCAATGATTGGCCTAACTTGTAAACTCGGCTCTCGTCCACCTCGAATCAACTGGAAGACCTGACCTACAAATTCTACTTCACGAATGCCTCCCCAGCCCAATTTGATACTGTGTGACATCCCTTTTCGGTTTGCCTCAGCAGTAATCATCCCTTTCATTTCTCTTAGCGCAGGCAGTACATTAAAATCGAGATAACGCCGATACACAAAGGGCTGCAGTAACTCCGAGAATTCAGCACTGGCCTCTTCACCCCCGACAATCACGCGGGCTTTCACCATCGCATACCGCTCCCACTCTCGAGCAGTACCTTGATAATACGATTCCAGCGCATCAAAACTCATCACCAACGGACCACTATCACCAAATGGTCGCAAGCGAACATCCACTCTAAACACAAAACCATGCTCGGTGGTTGTATCTAGCAATTTGATCAACTGTTGCCCCACTTTATTAAAGAAGGTGACATTGGGCACAGATGATTCGGCTTGAGTTTCACCGACCCTAGGAAAGGCAAAAATAAGATCAATATCAGAGGAAAAATTCAGCTCAAAAGCACCGAGCTTGCCCATACCAATAACAACAAAAGGTTGCTTTTCTCCCAACTCTGAACAGGGTTGCCCAACTCGGTTAACTTGATCTTGATAGGCAAATTCCGAGGCTTCAGCAATGCATGCATCTGCAAGGTTTGACACATCCAACAACGTCTCTTCAAGCGACGCCCAGCCGGACATGTCTCGCCAGATAATGCGAACCATTTCACGGTGCCGAACCTGCCGAAGCGCCACCATCAATCGCTCATCCGTTTCAGAGCCTATTAATGCAGCACGAACATGCGACAGCATTTCAAGTGGTTGATAAACCGTGAATAAATCACCAGACTCGACATTACCTCTCAGCCATTCCGGGTGCTTAAGAATGTACTCAGCGGCATAACGACTACCAACAATAACTTTGGCCAGTGCCACTTTAACTTCAGGAAATAAATAAGGTTCAACTGCTACCGCTTCAGTCACTTCCTGCCATGTAGCCAGTATTGCTTGGGCTAATTCCTTATCTGCAAAATCAATATCTAATGGCCAAGTCACTGTCATAGTCTTAGGTGTTCGCGCTTAAATTTTGAGTTTGTCATATTATCGACTCTAAAGAGAAGGGTATTTTCAATATAATCAACAAGGTCATGTGAAGCGCGAGGCAAAGTGATTTTTTCTCAATGATTGGCTTTAACCATATTTTTACTCAAACACACGTTAATTACCCGTCCAAAACATCAACCAGTGAGGAAAAACACGTTACCGCCCACTTTTTGCACTCATCATTTAACCCTCACTACCATCAGTCACAAACATACAAAAAACAATTAACATCACCGTTTTAAATATCCTATTTTACAAGCACATATAACGCCCAACATTCCAAACAGTCAGCCACCACAACAAACGCTATATTTCAAACAAAAAAAGACCGAAAGAGGAAACCCTCAATCGGCCTTTTTTTGAAACAACTCAAGTGCTAAATTCACACTCAAGTTATCACAGTCTTTCTCCATGAGAAGACGGGTTACATCATGCCCATGCCACCCATTCCGCCCATACCACCACCCATGCCACCCATAGGATCCATGCCACCAGCAGCGCCGGCGTCATCATCAGCAGGCGAGTCAGCAACCATTGCTTCAGTCGTAATCATAAGGCCAGCAACAGAAGCTGCATTTTGCAATGCGCTACGAGTGACTTTAGTAGGATCTAAGATACCCATTTCGATCATATCGCCATACTCACCAGTAGAGGCGTTATAACCAAAGCTACCTTCGCCACTTTCAACTTTATTCACAACAACAGACGCTTCTTCACCTGCATTGCTTAAAATTTGACGCAATGGCTCTTCCATTGAGCGGCGTAAAATATTGATGCCCACTTCTTGGTCATGATTGACAGTTTCAAGGCCATCTAATGCAGGGATCGCTCTCAACAAAGCAACACCACCACCAGGAACCACACCCTCTTCAACCGCTGCACGAGTTGAGTGCAAAGCATCTTCTACGCGTGCTTTTTTCTCTTTCATTTCTACTTCAGTTGCAGCGCCAACTTTAATCACTGCAACACCGCCAGCTAGTTTAGCAACACGCTCTTGAAGCTTCTCTTTGTCATACTCTGAAGTGGCTTCTTCAATTTGAGCACGAATCTGAGCAACACGACCTTCAATCTCTCCATGATTACCAGCACCATCAACAACCGTGGTGTTCTCTTTAGAAATTTGAACACGTTTTGCAGTCCCCAAATCTTCTAAAGTCACTTTCTCTAAAGACAAACCAACTTCTTCAGAAATAACAGTACCACCCGTTAGAATGGCAAGATCTTGCAACATTGCCTTACGACGATCACCAAAACCAGGTGCCTTAACTGCAGCAACCTTAACGATACCACGCATGGAGTTGACCACCAAAGTAG
>JABHGC010000011.1 GCA_018672285.1 Methylococcales bacterium | reverse complement strand
CGCCGGGTTTGGGCTGATGGACATGATGTGACTTCTCGCGCAAGAAAATTTCTTCAAAAAATTAGTTAAATTTTATTTTATGCATAAATCTTATGTTTCCTGAATTTATTTTTATTTTGTATAGGCTTAATTATGAAAAATAATATTTCAATTGTGTTCTTGTGGGCCGAAGTGGGCGGATATCTAGAAGCCGTACTTAAATCACTATCGAGTCAAAATCACCATACAAAAACCGAAAAATTTATTGTTGTAAGTGGTAAAGCTCGCTTTGGTTTTAGAAATATCATTGATAATGAATGCGTTGAGATATTCACATCAGGTGACATTCCAAAAGTAGTGGAGACCATTCCTGGATGGGCGCACGATATAACTAACGTAGGTGAGAATGATTTGGTAGTCATTCTTTGGGCGAATGAATTATATGATCCCAATCATCCAGACACTATCGCTTGTAAGGTTTGATATATAATCTACATAATTTATCAATTATAACAATTGGTTCGTATCACTTCAGCGACGCCATGTACCATTTATAAAGTAGCAGAAAGGTGAAAAAAATTAAACTATTAACGCTAGGCATAGATGCCTCACGCAATCGATCGGGGGGGGCAAAAGCCCATCTAATCGGAATACTGTCTGAATGCGATCCGGCAAAACATGGTATTCAGGAAGTTCATGTTTGGGCCTTTCGTGCGTTACTTGACCAACTGCCTGATTATCCGTGGTTGATTAAACACAATCCGATTTCACTTGAGCAGTCCATTTTTAGACAGCTAGGGTGGCAGGCAACCGCACTCGCAAATGAAGTTAAATCGTCAGGTTGTGATATTTTGTTTACCACGGATGCCAGTACCCTTTGTCGTTTTAAACCTATGGTTGTTTTAAGTCAGGATATGCTTTCTTACGAGCCAGGTGTGATGCGTTATTTTGGCTATGGTTTTTCTCGTTTGCGGTTGCTCGCTATTCTTGTGGTACAAAATTTGGCGTTTAGACGGGCTGCGGGTGTAATTTTTCTAACGCGTTATGCGGGGAAAGTCATACAGCAATCTTGTGGGCTGTTGCCTGCCATTGCTTATATTCCCCATGGTGTCGACGCAGTGTTCAAGCATTCGCAGGCGGTAAGCAGTTGGCCGGTCTCGGGCGAGCGGTCTATTCGCTGCATCTATGTTTCAAATGCAGAAATGTACAAGCATCAATGGGTGGTGGTTGAGGCGATTTCGCTGTTAAGAAAGCGCGGGTATAACTTGATGTTGAGCTTGGTTGGCGGCGGCAACGGGCCGGCGCAGCAACTGTTACAAGATACGATCACTGTTACTGATCCGAAAAGTGTTTTTGTCAAGCAGCTTGAGTTTTTACCTCATGCGGAACTGCCTGCGTTACTGGCGGAAGCCGATCTGTTTGTGTTCGCCTCAAGCTGTGAGAATATGCCAGTGACTCTGGTCGAGGCTATGGCAGTAGGGCTGCCAATTGCCTGCTCCAATCGTGGCCCGATGCCGGAAGTGCTTGCCGATGGGGGTGTTTACTTTAACCCAGAAAATTCCGAATTTATAGCTGTGGCGATTGAACAGATTATTCAATCTCCAGCACTGCGTTTGGCCATTGCCCAGCGTGCCAAGACACTTTCACAACAATATAACTGGAAGCGCTGTGCCGATGAAACCTTTTCCTTTATCGCAGAAACCTACCTGAGAGCAAAAACATGAGCGCGCGGCCTTATCAAATTTGCACCAACTGCATTATGGACACTTCCGACCCCAGTATCGTTTTCGATGAACGCGGTTGGTGTGACTACTGCAATAACTTTGAGTCGGCGATACAGCCCTATTGGCATCCCGATCAAAAAGGTGAAGACGCGCTTAAATTGCTCGCCGATAAGATTCGGCAAGAGGGCAAGGGCAAAGATTTCGATTGCATTATTGGGCTGAGCGGGGGGTTGGATAGCTCTTATGTTGCTTATGTGGTGAAGGAGAAAATGGGTTTGCGCCCCCTGTTGTTTCATGTCGATGCGGGTTGGAATACTGACCAGGCGGTAGGGAATATTGAAAAACTGGTGGACGGCTTGGGCCTTGACCTTTACACAGAGGTGATCAACTGGGAGGAGATGAAGGATCTGCAGGTGGCATTTCTTCGGTCGCAAATACCCGACCAGGATCTTCCGCAGGACGCCGCTTTTTTCTCTAGTCTGTATCAATTCGCCCGCAAGTACAAAATCAAAACCATTATCACCGGCTCCAATTTTTCTACCGAGTGTTGCCGTGAACCCGAAGAATGGGGTGGTTATCTAGGGATTGATAAGCTGCTTTTCAAAGACATTCATTCACGTTTCGGTAAACACCCGCTTGAGACTTTTCCCTTGGTTGATATTTTAATGTCCAAGATCTTTTATCAACGGATTATTGGTATGAAGGTAGCCATGCCGCTGAATATGGTGCCTTTTATCAAGAAGGACGCTGAAGATGAACTTGAGCGCCGGTTTGGTTGGCAGGGGTTTCAGCACAAACATCATGAATCGCGCTTTACACGTTTTTACGAAGATTATTGGCTGCCACGCAAGTTTGGTTTTCAAAAGCGACGGGCGCACTTTTCCAGTTTGATCTCGACCGGGCAAATGTCGCGAGAGCAGGCACTAGAGAGAATTTCTCACCCCGAGATGGATGAACATTTTTTGCAGCAAGAATTCGAGTATGTAGCCAACAAATTAGACCTCACCGTCAATGAGTTGCAGGAGATATTTGATGGCGAAAATAAGACATACCGGGACTACCGCAATAAGCGTTGGCTGATAGGCCTTGGCACCAATGTCTTGCGCTGGCTTGGTTTGGAAAAAAGGTTTTTCCGATGATCCATGTGATTGATTATGGCCTCGGCAACGTGCAGGCCTTTTTGACGCTGTACAAGCGGCTAGGGTTTGAGGCTACCCGTGCCAAAACGGCGACCGATTTAACTGGCGCCACAAAAATTATTCTGCCGGGTGTGGGTGCGTTCGACCATGCTATTGAATTGCTGAACCAGTCGGGTATGCGGCCCACTTTAGAAGCTTTGGTAGTACAGGATAAGGTGCCCGTACTTGGTATTTGCGTGGGGATGCAGATATTGGCCTCGGCTAGCGACGAGGGGCATTTACCAGGTTTGGGCTGGGTGCCGGGTAAGGTATACGCTTTTCGTGCCAACGAACAATCCGCAAGTTTGCCACTGCCGCACATGGGCTGGAACGATGTGCAACCAAAGCCAGGGTCGCTTCTGTTTGCTGGGCTTGAATCTGATGCACGGTTTTATTTTTTGCATTCTTATTATTTTGAATGTGACGAGCCGTCACATGTTGCTGCAGTTGCGGCCTATGGTTTTGATTTCAGTTGTGCGGTCACTGCCGGCAATGTCTATGGCGTGCAGTTTCACCCTGAAAAAAGTCATCATTTTGGCACGAAGTTGCTGAAGAATTTTGCGGAGCTTTAAGATGCTACGCCCAAGAATTACGCCCTGTCTGCTGGTTCACAAGGGTGGCCTAGTTAAGACCATCGGCTTTAAAACGCCCAAATATGTGGGAGACCCCATCAACGCGGTCAAGATTTTTAACGAGAAGGAAGCGGACGAGCTTATTGTTCTAGATATCGATGCGACGGTAAACAATGCCGAGCTCGACTACCGCATGATTGCCAATCTGGCCGCAGAGTGCAGGATGCCGCTTTGCTATGGGGGCGGTATAAAGACCCCTGCGCAGGCCAAGCGGATTATCAGCTTAGGGGTTGAGAAGGTGGCGATTAGTTCTGCGGCGGTTGAGCACCCAGAATTGATTACACAAATTGCAGATGAAATCGGTCGCCAAAGCGTGGTTGTAGTGTTGGATGTTAAAAAACGGTTGTTCAGCAAAGACTACGATGTTTTTACCAAGAATGCGTGCACCAACACCAAACGCAGTGTTTTTGATCTAGCCGCCGAAGCTGAAAAGCTAGGCGCTGGTGAGTTGGTGATTAATTCGATTGACCTGGATGGCGCGATGACCGGTTACGACTTGGCCTTGGCCGAGAAAATCAGACAGGCTGTAAATATCCCCATCAGCATTCTTGGCGGGGCAGGCAGTTTGGATGATATTGAAGCCTTGATCCGTACTTGTGGTATTATTGGCGCCGCAGCCGGAAGTTTGTTTGTGTTCAAGGGTGTGTATAAGGCGGTGTTGATCAACTACCCCACCTTGGCGCAACGCGATGAATTGATCCGTAGGGCATTTTATTAATCACACTTTATGAAAACCATCCTTATCACTGGCGGTACTGGCTTTATTAGCTCCCATGCCTGCGTTGCGCTAGCGAAGGCGGGGTATTAACTGGTCATTCTCGACAATCTCTGCAACAGCCGCGCTGATGTCATTGATCGTCTCGTCACTCTTTGCGGCAAACGTCCGGTGTTTATTTGTGTTTAGTACAATAAGAGATGACGAAAAGGCGTGAGGCTTTTAGTGAAAAGTGATAAAATTATAACAATGAACGACTGCATACTGAGATTGGTGACGTACCACCAAAGAAATTGCTTAAAGCAAGGGAGTATTATGACAGTCTTTTATTGTGTGTACCTCATTCATCTATAATATGAAACAAACACTCCAAATATTTTCAATCAGAAAAACATTAATAGTTGATACTCCATGCCCAAAAAATATTTCATTAAAAAACTTACAACCTGGTCGGATATGATTAATTTAGTTAAAATACTACAATGATATTAAAAGATAAAACTTTGTTAATTACTGGCGGAACTGGGTCTTTTGGGAACGCAGTTTTACGTAGATTTCTATCTCTAAATATTAAAGAAATAAGAATATTTAGTCGAGATGAAAAGAAACAAGATGATATGCGTCGTAAGTATGCTAATGATCGCCTTAAATTCTATATTGGAGATGTTAGGGATTACGAGTCAATAATGAATGCGGTTAAAGGTGTGGATTATATATTTCACTCTGCTGCACTTAAACAGGTTCCATCGTGTGAGTTTCATCCAATTGAGGCAGTAAAGACTAATATTATAGGTACTGAAAATGTATTGACTGCTGCGATTAATGCAAATGTTAAGCGGGTTATTTGCCTTAGTACGGATAAGGCGGTTTATCCAATTAATGCCATGGGTATATCTAAAGCAATGATGGAAAAAGTTATTGTTGCTAAGTCTCGACAGGGCGGTGATTCCACGGTCATTTGTGGCACTCGGTATGGTAATGTTATGGCATCTAGGGGCTCAGTCATTCCTTTATTTGTGGAGCTTATCTATGAAAATAAAGAATT
>JABHGC010000172.1 GCA_018672285.1 Methylococcales bacterium | reverse complement strand
TGGTTCATAAATGAGTAGCCTTGGCTGTTTGTTTGTGCTGTTTTGTCGCACTCATTATAACTAATGAGGCCAGGCATTCTCTTTTTTTTTTCGTTATTTATCAATAAAGACGCTTACTTTCAGACTTTTGCATCTACCTCAGCATTGATACTAAAGTCTATTAAGTTTATTTATCAGTAAATTCCAGAAGAGCCAATGACTTCACTAGTGGTATATCCTTATTTCATAATATAATTACGATTGATAGTATAGCTGCATACAAACAAATACGAACTTACTTTCTTAACGGAGAACACACAATATGGCTGATTTATTTTCTAACGACTGGATGACTAAATACCAAGACGCATGGAACAACGAAGGCGAGATCTCTGACGTACTAGAAGGCATCGGCTTTCAATCTGTCATCGGTTACGGTGTACCAGATGAAGATACCCCACGCGGTGTATTGATCGTAGAAAATGGCAAAGCAACACACGCTGGCAGCTACAACGGTGAAGACCTTAGCTGGGACTTACGTGCAAAAGAAGGTAACTGGGAAAAGTGGGCTAAGAAAGGTGTTGGCATGACAGGTCTAGGCATGGCAGTCACCACTGGTAAGCTTAAATTCCGCACAGGTGATTACACCGCAATGCTAAAAAACCCTGCAATGGCTGGCCCATTCGTCAAAAGTTTTGGCTTAATGGGTAAAGTGTAACCCCTTAACGCAACAGAACACCAAAGCCCACTTAACCTCGGTTAAGTGGGTTTTTTTGTGCCCCAAAGAAATAGACGGCACAAAACACCTGATCAGCTCTAGCGCCATTAAGTACGTGATACTTCTCCCTCTAAATCAAAGATTATAGAGTGAGCTTCAAGCTTCTTAGGCTGCTACTTGCGAATATTTGCAAGACTTACGCATGCCTCCACTTGCAGAGACCGTGTATCCATCGGCCTTTAGTTTTATGATGCCTTGATTGGCGATGTTGTTGGCCGCGTTGAAATCGCGTCATGGATTGCTCCACACTGGCATTGCCAATTTCTTATGTTCAGAGGCATAGTTTCTTGTTTATGACCGCAGCAAGAACAGGTCTTAGAGCTAGGGTACCATCGGTCAATTTTGACCAAATGTTTACCTTGCGCTTTCAGCTTATAACCCAGTTTGGCCGAAAATCCATGCCACCCTAAGTCCTGAATATGCCTTGCCAGTTTTCGATTTTTAGTCATGCCTTTGATATTGAGGTCTTCAACCACCACCGCTTGGTTTTCGTCAGCGAGGGTTTTAGAGAGTTTGTGCTGGAAATCGTTACGAGCAAAGGCGACTTTTTCTTGTGCCTTTGCTACTAATAGTCGTGCGTTTGCACGACCCTTTGACCCTTTTTTAGTTCTAGAAAGATTTTGTTGCTTGCGCTTCAAGTTAGACAATTGCTTATTGAGAAACCGAGGGTTAGGCGTTTTATTGCCGTGACTATCTGCAATAAAGTCATGAATACCCATATCTAAGCCCACAACCTTCTCAATATGTTTTATTGGTTTTGCTTCAACAAGACCATTATCAATCAAAACTGAAGCATAATATTTACCAGAAGGCGACTTAGAAACTGTCACTGTTTTGACTTTTCCTTCAAACTGACGGTGAACAACGCATTTTACCCAACCCACTTTGGGCAAATAGATTTTATCCAATTCTATTTTTACGCTTTGAGGATATTGTATAGATTGCTTTTGATTTTTCTTCTTGAATCGAGGAAATTTTGCCCGGCCTTGAAAAAAATGGGTGAAAGCTTTATCGAGGTTGAGCAGTGCACTTAGCCATACCGTATCTAAATCCTGCTTCATTGTTTTGAGCATAGCTTGTAGCTCAAATCGGGAAATGTTGTAAGCACCTGAATTCCAGAAATCTCTTTTCTTTGCCAAAGCATCATTGTAAACAAACCTAGCACAGCCAAACTGTATGGATAGTTTTTCCATTTGTTCAGTATTTGGATGGACTCGGTACTTGATAGCTTTCATCGGTATAATATATCCAATTCAACTTAGTGTTACAACCGATGAAACAACATAAATCGCATTATCATTGCGTATACAACCTGAAATACCACTTGGTGTTAGTTACCAAGTATCGAAAAAAATGTTTTACCAAAGCGATGCTGGTTCGCCTTGAAGAGATACTTCGCACATTGTGTGATAAGTGGGAAGTTGAGCTCGTTGTTCGGCGTCAACTATCTTGACCGGTTCGCGTCAATTATGATGGCCGATTAAGCAC
>JABHGC010000012.1 GCA_018672285.1 Methylococcales bacterium | reverse complement strand
TGACTCTAAGTCCATCATATATCGAGATTATACTCATTCAGTGCCAGAAGCTGCTAAATCATTGGGTATAGCATCTAACATACTGTATCGGTGGAAGCAGCATATTGAGGAGCAACAGCAAGGAAAAGTACTTTCTGAAGATGAACGCGAAGAACTCAAGCGACTGCGTAAAGAAAATAAGAATTTACGTATGGAGAAAGAGATATTAAAAAACTGCCTACATAGGTTCCCTCTCGCCCATCTGAACAGAAACACGATTTCGTCGTATACTGTACACAGCTGGAAAGTGGTCGAACGCCTTTTGGAGATTTTGATCCCGTCAAAAAACCTGACCCAGGGGGTTAGCGGACCCAGTGTTGGTGGCATAGTGACCCCGTATAGGAAAGTGATTTAATCCGTACCCCCATCCAGTGTTATGACAATATTTAACACGATGAGGTGAGCTATGAAAAAGTCAAAGCAAGTACAATCGCTGCCAGTGATAAATCCTCATGCGGCAGGAATTGATATTGGAGCCAGTTTTCATGTCGTTGCAGTACCGCCAGATCGCGGGGATGACTCTATTCGCACCTTCAAAGCCTTTACTGGTGACATTGAACGGATGGCCGATTGGTTAGTTCAACAAGGTATTACCACGGTAGCCATGGAATCTACTGGTGTTTATTGGGTTGCAGTTTATGAAATTCTGGAACAACGAGGAATTGAGGCAGTGTTATCTAATGCCCGTGATACACGTTCTGTTTCTGGCCGTAAAACTGACGTGAATGATGCGCAGTGGATCCAAAGGTTACATGCTTGTGGGTTCACGGCGAATTCACGCTACCACCTGATTCACTGATACAGGGTTAGAATTTTGAGTCATTTTCAAGAAGTCAAAAACTGACCGTGTATTTAACAGCAGTTTCATCATCATTTCTGGAATCGTTTCTTTGCGCTTCTTGCTTTTAAGCAATCCAATAGCGAATCTCCGGAAACGGGTTATGTTTTCCAGACCAAAGCCTGTTCGAATTTGACTTCGGTCTTCGTCATAATTCCAGTCTGTTATGTAGTGGCAGCTTTCAACGCTCCAATGCTTTCGATTGTCTTGTAACACTTGTTTTGCGCTCGCTTGCTCTATGGGTATGCTGGTAATGCCGTAAACTATCTCATGGCTCTTCTTGTTTCCTGTTTTTTTATGAATGCTCTCCCGCTCGATCATGAAGGACTGTCGTACATAAGGAAAATTTAGATATTGGTTCAAGCCATTGGTTACCCATATTTTTCGTGTTTCAATTCGTCCATGTTCACCCGTACCCGTCTCGATGTAATTCGCATCTTTGGTATTTTCATTAAAATATAAAGTAATATCCGATAGTAATTCTTTCTGATTACCTTTGACCGTGAAGTGGTAATTGGCCTGCCAGGTTTTTACCAGGTATTTAGCCAACTCACGTTGAGTCAGTAATGCATCGGCGGTGATGGTTCTGCCCTGAATATCGATAGCATCCAGCATGGGGGCGGCTATTTTAATTTCATTGGTTTGCTTTTCTTCATCGCTCCCCTCAATCGCCAGTGTACCTACTTTTTTTGAGTGTAACAGCGACCGCTTTCATGGCCGATTGCACTCATAATGTGGGTTTGTCGACCCTTTTCATCAATCGCATGACACATGGTCTTGCCGTCAATCGCCAGACTTTCGTCCACACAGGCATATTGTGCATTCCAGGCGTTAAGTGCCCGATCAAGCTGCTCAGGATTAACCTGAACCAAAGCACGACGAATAACGGCCAGACTCGGTATTTCATATCGGCCATTACGTTTTCGACACCTGAAGCGGCTACGGGCTTTTTGACCCAGTTCTTTAATCCAGATTGAAATGTCCTTATACCCTGACATGCCGCAAAGGATGGCTCCAGCCGATAAGGCGAGAATAGTCGATAGTTGATGCTTCTTTCCCTGTGCTCTTCGACAGTCCTCTATTTCTTTAAAAAAATCATGCAGTGATAACATTTGATCTGCGGTGAGCTTCATTCTTCTTTTGCCTCCGGTCAGGTAGTACTCATTGAGTAATGGACGAGATAGCAAAGCCTTTGCATTGCGTTGCAGAGGTTGAACAAATACGAGTTTTTGTGAGTGAGTTTTCTCACTGTAACCACCTCGTATCCGACGATAGCCTTTGGTTGAGCCGACCAGAATCCAGTTGGATGCACGATAAATGGTGCCATGATAGAGATCAGGGTCGACAAACGTTTCCAGAAGCAGGAGCGGGAAACCAAAATGAACAATCCAATCCTGCTGAATTCTGCGTCGGCATTGTGACAATATCTGTGAAGCGAGATTTTTGTGGTGATGTTCAGGCAGTATAAGAAATCGTGAATTATTGGCCACCAGATTGAGTCGGTCATACTGATGTCGATACCCCCAGCCTATCCATGCATCACGTGCTGAACATTTGAGTGCGGCGGCTGAAAAACTTAACAGGGCAGCCCACTCATCTTCGATAATGGCAACGTACCAGAGTGTGTTACCTATTTCTGGAAGAGCCCCCAGATAGTGATGAGTCTGCATAAGGTGACGAAAACGGTTTTCTTCTGTAGCGTGTAGAGTTCGGACATGAAGTGATATGTTAGGCAATCTATCTCAATTTGTTAATTTGATAGATTGCTTTTTACAGTAAATGACTGGGGTTGTTCAGAAAAGAGGGGTACCTTTCTGTTTTTAATGGAAAAGCCAGTTAGTATGAATTAGCCGTGTTGTGGGTTGTTAAGAGCTAGCTTTCGCCCTGAAAGTATGGTTGTTGAATTACGTTCTTATTTACGAGTTAGAGAACGATTGCTTGATTATGCTGCATCTCATATTCAGCATATGCAAAAAGCACTTACCTTTATGAACGTACAACTAAATTTAGTCGTAGCTGACATCACAGGAGTGACAGGGATGCGAATTGTACGAGCCATAGTTAATGGAGAAAGGAGTGCTGCTACATTATCTGAGTTTAGAGACCCGCGGTGTAGGTCGAGTAAAGCGACCATACAGGCAGCATTGGAAGGCAACTATCAAGCAGAGCATGTGTTTGCACTAAGACAGGCAATTATCATGTACGATGCTTACCAGCAGCAAGTACATGAATGCGATACCGAAATAGAGCAAGTTTTAGTCAGGATGTCTGTAAATAAAGAACTGCCAGATGCCCCTATGCCAAAAGCTAAACACCGCACAAAGCAACCAAACCGCCTAAATTTTGATGTACGAGAGAAGCTGTATCAATTAGTGGGGGCTGACTTAACACAGATCCATGGACTTGGCCCTTATTTAGTACTGAGGATGATTTCTGAGTGCGGGACGGACATGACGAAGTGGCCAACGGCTAAGCACTTTACTTCATGGCTCACTAACTCTGTGCCCCGGTTCAAAGATTAGCGGAGGAAAAGTTCTGTCTTCACACTCAAGAAAGTCCAGTTATAGGATAGTGGCTCATTTACGCTTGGCTGCAACGACTGTTGGCCGGTCTAACACGGCATTGGGCGCGTTCTACAGAAGGTTGTCAGCCCGTATAGGTAAAGCAAAAGCAGTCACTGCTACTGCAAGAAAGATTGCCATATTATTCTACAATGCTATGCGTTTTGGTATGCAGTACAAAGATCCTGGTGCTGATCAATATGAAAGAAATTATCGTGACCGTGTTATACGCAATATCTCAAGCGAAGAGCAGACGAGTTCGGTTTAGTTATACAGGCAAAACCGGAGTGTGTTTCTTAGGAAGGAGAGTGCCTTCTTCGCGAAAGAAATGAAGTAAAATTTGATTTCATCAAAGACGAATCAGTACGTTTCCCCGTTACTGTTTTATGTAGGGTTATGCAGGTCAGCACCACAGCTTATTATGCCTGGAGGAAACGATCAGGGCCGCTGATCAGTGCTGAGGTACTGCATCTCCATCGTCGTATGAAGGAGCTATTTAAGCAGAGTCGTGATAGCTTAGGTAGCCGCGAAATGATGAAGAAATTACGTGAAGAAGGCGTTGAAATAGGACGTTACAAAGTACGCAGCTTAATGAAAAAGTTGAGCTTAAAAGTCACTCAGCGCATTGCTTACAAGGTAACGACAAAGCGGGATTACCGTGATGAAGTGGCCGACAATTTGTTAAATCAGAATTTTAATCCGGTTGGTCCCAATCAGGTTTGGGCGGGCGATATTACATATCTGCAGACAGGAGAAGACTGGATGTATTTGGCTATTGTTATGGATCTGTACTCACGCCGCATTGTTGGTTGGTACATCAGTAAACGTATGACAACAGACTTGATATGCAAAGCAATGATCATGGCTTACAACTTGAGACAGCCGTCCAAAGGACTGGTGTTTCATAGTGACCGTGGATCACAGTACACCAGTAAGCGTTATCGTAAGTCACTAAAAAATTATGGTGTAAGAGCGAGCATGGGCGATGTGGAACCTGTTATGACAATGCCGTGGTTGAACGCTTTTTTGGAAGCCTCAAGCACGACTGGATATTTAAAATTGCTCAACCATCCCAAGAGCATATGAAAAAAGATGTAGCGGCTTACATGAGGTATTACAACCTTGAGAGGCTGCATACTAAGAATGGTGATCAGTCACCAATTAACTATGAAAATTCTCTAAAGAAAGTGTCCGGTT
>JABHGC010000150.1 GCA_018672285.1 Methylococcales bacterium | reverse complement strand
TGATTCGTGGTTGGACTCATCTAGAGCGACAAAAAGGCGGAATTGGTTTGCGTGGTCCTGGTGAGACGCAGCTAGAAACAGATCGCCGTTTGTTGGGAGACAGAATTAAGCTGCTCAAACAGCGCCTAGTGAAAGTTAGAAACCAGCGTGGCCAAGGCCGTCAATCGCGAAAAAAAGCGGAAATACCAACCGTGTCATTAGTCGGTTATACCAATGCAGGTAAGTCTACTTTATTTAACCAATTAACGACTGCAACTGTTTATGCTGAAGATCAATTATTTGCCACTTTAGACCCTACCTTACGAAAAATTTCACTTCCTAAACACCCAACCGTTATTTTAGTGGACACTGTCGGCTTTATACGTGAGTTACCCCATGACCTTGTTGATGCTTTTCGGTCAACGCTTCAAGAAACCATTGAAGCAGATTTATTATTGCATGTGATTGATAGTGTTAATCCTGAAAAAGACAGTCATATTCACGAAGTCAAAAAAGTGCTGACTGAGATTGGTGCTGATGATGTTGCAATGCTTGAGGTTTACAATAAAATTGATTTATCTGAAAAATCACAAGTAAGAGTTGATCGTGACGATCAAGGAAAACCGGTAAGGGTTTGGATCTCAGCGCATAAAAAACTCGGTTTAGGTGAATTGCTCAATGTTATCGAAGAGTGCTTGTCAGACGATATTGTGATGACGACGTTAAATGTTGATTTTACTCAGGGTCAAATCCGCTCACAATTATTTCGAGAAAAATGCATCAATGTGGAGCGTTTGAATGATGATAGTACGGGTTGGTGTTTTGAAGTGACGATGCTTAGATCCACGTTGCATGGCTTGTTGAAACAATACCCCGATGCAATCTCAACAGAATATGAAGTGATCAAAGAGCCTTGGTAGTCTCTATTGTAATTATTCGTGTAATCCTCCCACAAAATCTCATATTTGCTGCTAAAATTTATCGATAACATAGTCTTATCGATAATGCGAGCAAACAAAATGACAGATACAGCAATACATAAGTACGACGTAGCAATTTTCGGTTCAGGCCCTGGTGGTGAGCGTGCAGCGATGCAAGCGTCAAAGTTAGGAAAGCGCGTTGTTTTAATTGAAAAAGACAGCCATGTCGGCGGCTCCTCATTACATACAGGAACAATTCCATCTAAGTCATTACGTGAGACTGTGGTTAATTTGAGCCGTTTAAAAAGGCGTGTTAACCAGGGGATGAATATTTCGGTTCGTAGAGATATTACGGTTGATGAGCTGATGTACCGTAAAGATTTTGTGATTCAAGAGCAAGAAACAACCATTCGAAACCATCTTTTTGCTAATCGAATTGACTTGGTTCAGGGTACACCAACCTTTAAATCTCCAACTGAAATATATGTGGAAACACCTGATGGTGAAGATGACATAACCATTCATGCGGAATTTACAGTCATTTCTACGGGTTCAAGACCACATAGACCCACAGCATGGTTCCCTGAAAATGCCGAAAATATTTACGATTCAGACTCTATTCTTCAAGTAAAACGCCTTCCTCATAAAATTACCATTATTGGATCAGGTGTTATTGGCTGTGAATATGCCTGTATTTTCTCTCGAATGGGGATTCGGGTGAACTTGATTTCACGTGATCGAACCATTATGCCATTTGTTGATCGTGAACTTTCAGAAAACTTCATGTATCGCATGCGTCACAACCGAATTACTTTACGCTTAGGTGAAGATGTTAAAGAAATTGTAAAAGTTGATGACGAGCACGTTAAGGTCAATCTTGCCAGTGGGAAGTCACTCTCTTCTGGCGCGGTATTGATTGCTGCAGGTCGAGATTCAAATGTAGAGGGTCTTGGGCTTGGTGAAATTGGTGTAGAGCAAGGTAAGCGTGGGTTAATTTGTGTTAATGACAAGTATCAAACTAGTGTTGAAAATATCTATGCTGTAGGCGATGTGATTGGCTTCCCTGGGCTTGCTTCTACGGCGGTTATTCAGGCGCGTATTGCTATTTTGCATGCTTTTAATCAATTAGAAAATGAAGAAATGCCAACAGATTTGCCTTTTGGTATTTGGACAATTCCTTCTATAGCTATGGTTGGTGCTAACGAGGAGGAGTTAACCGATAAATCGATTCCTTATGAAGTGGGTATCGCTCATTTTAAAGAAGTCGCGCGAGCGCATATCATGGGTGGAGAATATGGTATTTTAAAGCTCCTATTTGACCCAGAAACACTTAAATTATTAGGGGTTCATATTATCGGCCCTCACGCACCACAGTTAATTCATTTAGGCCAATCTGTCATGTATTACGGTGGTGATATTAAATACTTTGTTAATGCGGTATTTAACTACCCAACACTTGATGAGGCATATCGAATTGCTGCATTTAATGGTATGAATCGATTGGGTCTTTTATAAAAAATACAATAGAGGTGTGTCACGCACCTCTATTGTGTTAATTTGTCATCGTCACCGCAACCAACCAATAACACACACCACGCTTGCCGATACTGCTATACCCATCACGAACAGGTTTCCCTATACTAACAGTTGCTTAGTGTGATGGCGTGTTGTATTTTTAGACTGAATTAATATCATCATAGAGTGCAATGGAAAATTTTGAGCTTTCAGAACAAGAATTGACAGCTTTACGGAAAGAGCACCGAAAATGTCAAAATAAGCGTTCAGCCTATCGGCTAAATGCAGTGATATTACTTGGCTCAGGTTGGACGTTGAGCGATGTACAAGATGCTCTGCTAATTGATAAAAGTACATTGACCTCATATGTAAAACAATATAAAGCAGGTGGTGCAAAAAAGCTGATCAGAGATAACTATAGCGGTGGTTTGAGCTATTTAACTCCAGCCCAAAAAGAGAAGCTAGCCGTTCACTTACAAGAAAACATTTACCAAAGAGCTCAAGAAATTACAGAACATATTAAAAAATATTTTGGTGTCAGGTATAGCACTAGTGGTGTGAGAGACCTCCTGCACTCACTTGGATTTAGTTATAAAAAACCAGCGGTTGTTCCTGGAAAAGCTGACGCAGCTGCTCAACAAGAGTTTCTTAGGCAGTATCACAAGCTAAAGAAAACCAAAGATGACAGTGATCCAATTTACTTCATGGATGGAGTTCATCCTCAACATAATACTCAAGCGAGCTATGGCTGGATAAAGCGTGGAGCAAGAAAAGAAATAAAGAGTAATACTGGCCGTCAAAGGCTGAATATTAACGGGGCAATCAATATTGAGACAATGAAAAATTCAATTGTCATTGGTGAGGCTGTTAATGCAGTCACCACAATTGAGCTGCTAAAGAAGCTTGAATTGAGGCATAAATCATCAGCTAACATTTACATTGTTTGTGATAATGCTCGGTATTATCGCTCTCGAGTTGTTAATGAGTATCTTAAGAATTCACAGGTTAAGCTTCTATTTTTACCACCTTACGCACCTAATTTGAACTTAATCGAGAGGTACTGGAAATTTTTCAAGAAAAAAGTTATTTACAACCAGTACTATGAAAAATTCTCAGAGTTTAAGTCGGAATGTATTAATTTTTTCCGGCGGAGTGCGAAATATAGGCCTGAATTAAAATCATTGTTAACTGAAAATTTCCAAATTATCAGGTGATTGTATTTTATAGCTAAATATTAACATAATGTAATCTATGGTCCGGAAACCTACTCGTGATGGGTATAAAACAAATAAGAATCCTGTCACTGTCCCTTTCCTTCATCATGTCATTTTTGTGCACTTTACCTCTGTGATATGACATTAATGTGACACTCTTGCTGTTAGTCGCTTTAAAAATAATATTGCACTATCAGCTGGAAATAAGGCATTAAGAGGTAATGGTGGTTTAATAGGGTGTGGTTATGAAAATGTGCAGAATTTCAGTGTTGAGATGGCGTTGTTGGTCATTTTTTAGCAGCATTGTTCTTCTGCTAAAAATTGTTCAGCATACTGCTTGAACACATCTTGCTCGATGCAAAAATTTAATAAAGTGGTATCAAAGTGCCCATCAGCATCCATTTTTTGCATAATATTAATGGATTCTGACAGAGTGTTGGGTCTTTTGTAGGGTCTGTCGGCCGCTGTTAAAGCTTCAAATACATCGGCAATACACATAATTCTTGCTTGTAATGATAACTCGTCACCAGTAAGGCCTTGAGGGTATCCTGAACCATCCCGTTTTTCATGGTGATTACCTGCAATTTCCACAACGTTTTTTAAATATTGTGGGTATGGAAGGGTGTGTAGCATTTTTTGAGTGACAACAATATGGTTGTTAATGGTTAACCTTTCTTCTGTCGTGAGTGTCCCTTTGGCAATGCACAGGTTATAAATTTCCTCTTCGGTGAGTAATGCTTCGTGAGCGCCATTTTGATAGTGCATTTGCTGTTGGCCAATCATTTTAACGCGTTCTTGGCTTTCTGCGCTCATAAATTCACCGCCAGTGTTTGCGGCTTCTAAAAACGCGAGTTCTTCATCTAGTTGCTGTACTTGCTCTGTAATGTTGGTGTTGGGTGTCATGCCTGCAGCTGCTAGTTGTTGTTTTAATGCATTGTTTTCAGCTTGCAATTTTAAGTGCTCATAGCGCTGTTTTACAGTATCAATACGGTCAATAATGGTTTCTAATTTGGTGGATTTATCGATGACGTGCTCAGGTGTTGTGACTTTTCCACAGTCATGTAACCACGCGGCAATTTTCAGTTCGTAGATTTGCTCTTCGGTGAAATGTTTGTCTTGATAGGCATGTTTACAGTCGTCTTTTACGGCCCCAGCTATCAATAATGCAAGCTCTGGTACTCTGAAACAATGATTGCTGGTATAAGGAGACTTTTCATCAATCGCTGATGCAATGACTTTAATGAACCCTTCAAAGAGGGCTTTTTGGTCTTCTATGAGTTGTTGGTTGGTCAGGGTGATAGCCGCTTGTGATGCAAGAGATTCGGCAACGAGCTGGCGCTTACTAGAGAAAGGTACGATTGTCTTTTTGTCTTTTTCAAGGGCATTAATGAGCTGCAAAACACCAATGACTGTGTTTTCTTGGTCACACAGCGGAATAGTCAGCATCGATTTGGTGCGGTAATTAAGCTTTTTGTCAACTTGCTTGCTACCTGTAAAGTCAAATTTCCCACCAACATAAACATCATCAATATTGATGGTGACGTTGCTTAAAGCGACATAAACAACAACGGTTTGATCATTAGCTTTGCCATCGTCTAAATACAATGGAATGGGTTGAGGTTTTTTTGAAAGTGGTTGGTCGGGTGTTATGCCCAACGTGTGAGAGCACATAAAGGCAAACTCTGCATTGCCCTCTTTAATGCTGTAAATGGTTCCGCCATCGGAGTTGGTTAGATCAATGGCACACGTTAATATTTGTTTTAAAAGCTCGCTGGTGTCTTTTTCTTTAGAAAGTGCAATGCCAATCATATTCAGTTGTTGGAGCTGGTCTATGAGCTCGCGGTATCTTGCAGACGTTGCATCACTATCATCCATCATTGGCTGAGTTCCACTTTAATATAAATACTGTGCTCATCTTTGCTGCGATGAGTTGAGTGTTGTAAAATACCATTTTGGCGAGCGTTACGTTCGTTAATGTTCCCGCCAAGATTTATCCATTCACCCAGTTTCACTCGTACATTACTGTGTGCCGATTGGGTTTTAATATTACCAAAGCCAATGTTGCTTTGTTTGGCCTTGTTTGGTGATATTTCAAGTTCAACCATATTGCCTTGGAGCCGGGGTAATACATAAAAGCCTGAGGTGACAGGTTTATAGTAAATGCCCCCAGTAGGGTTACCATTAGCGTCTAGCACGTTGCTGGGGACGGGGGTGTCTTGCCCTGTTTGAATCCAGGCTTCGTGTCCATCAAGAACGCGCAGTTGCTGACCTAAATTATCGTTAGATCTATTTTTTGTATGCCTTAACCATATTTGATTTCCACCATGGCCTCGGTTAATGGTTATGCGCGAATTAGAATGACGGGCATCTATCGATAACGACGCTTCAGTATCTTGTGCGACCAGTCGGCTGTCTTGAGTCACAAAAATAACCAGTTGTTTGACGGCAACGTCAAAGCGCTGAACTATGGCCTTTAATGTCTCTAAGTTATCCGGTGTTGTCCTGACGATGAGCTGATAACCTTGTCCTGATAGTGTGCCCTGCGGTGATACGAACGGTTTCAGCAACGGTATGATTGATTGGCTATCTCGGTGTTTTAATTGGATGAATCCAAGAGAAAAATCTGCGGCATAACTGAGTGGGGCCAGTGTTAGTGACAAGAGTAGTAAACTGAGTTTTATATACTGTTTGAACATCATTGCATCACCTTATTGAATGGCGCTAAGATTGTTGAGCCTTATGTGTGACCATACCAAAACATAGTGGCAAGGTCTGGCTTTTATGTGAGTTTAGTCGCAAACGGTGTTGTTCGCACAAAAGGAGTGATGTGATGTTTGGTGTACCAATGAATTTCGGTATTTTTGAGTATGGGCCATCGATGATGCACCCTGCGGTATTTATGAATCCTTATAGTTACCAGTGGGGCGTTGGGCCATGGGTCTGGGGGCCTTGTCCTAGCCCCTTTAACCCTGTGAATTTCATGTTTTGACTAGCAACCTGAAGGTTTAATGCCGCCTGAAATCATGGCTGCTTGCTTAGGGCCATTTGGGAATAAGCTGTAGAACCCTTTGCTATCTAAGCCGAAGCGTTTCTTGGCTTCTTTTTGGGCAATTCTTGCTGAAGGTGTGATGGCTTTATCAATAATAAATTCACGAAATAAATTAACAATTTCCCAGTGCGCGTCAGTTAAGGCAATGTTTAGACCTTCGGCACGCCATTCGCAGTAAGCTTCTGTCCAGCCGGCAGGGTCCATCATGTAGCCGTCTTCGTTCATTTGTGTTTCAAAACTCATAGTGTCACCTTTTCTGTCATCGTTAAACTAATTCCTGAGTATTTTACTAGGGAATTAGGCAAAAGCAATAATTTCTTTACTTTAAGATGTTTTGCGGAAGGCAAAATAGGTTAATACCAGCAGCCCAATCATAAACAATAAAACTTGCTCAGGAATGGTTAAGCCTAAAAATTGCCAGACAACATCCGCGCAATCTCCACTGCCTTTTAAAATGGTTTGAATCATCTCGCCTAAAGGCCAGTTGTCCCACATATAATCAAAATCTGCGCCACAGCTTGGCACTTGGTCTGCAGGAAGGTTTTGAATCCAGATGTGGCGGCCACTAATGCCGATGCCTGTGAATATAAGGAGTGTGGTGAGTAAGCCATAAATTCGTTTGCCCCAGCCTGTAGGGTTGTGCAGCCAAGCGAGTAGGAAAACGACTGCAATGGCAGTGATGACGGCTCGGTCGAGCATGCATAAGGGGCAGGGGTCTAGGTTTAAGGTTTTCTCTAAGTAAGCAATAGCAAAGACCATGGAGGCAATGCAGATCATGAGTCCACTAAAACTGATCCAACGTTGATTCATTGTAAAGCCCTATTTGTTGTATGGTAACAGATGGATATATAAGCATAAAAATGCAGTGGAGTTAACACAATCATGTGTATTGCAGGTTAAAAATATACTGGAAAGGGTTGTTATCACTATGCTAGATAAGAATATGGTGATATAGTGAATAAATTAAAGGTGGATTATATCTCGTTGGGGCAGAACATGATTTCTACAGCTCATACAATGACGGCAATGCAATGTGAATGTGCAACTGAGTCAGCAAAAATACACCAAGAGTTGGTGGTCAGTAAAAAGTCACAAGCAGATTTAGTTGAAACTGTTTTATCAAACATTGATGGGATGCCCGCTGAGGAAAAAATCCAGATTATATCAGAGTTACAGGAAGAGCTTGCCGATGCCGAGCAAGCGTACGTTGAAAAAGAGGCGCAGTTAAAGCATAAAATTAAACAAGCGATTGACCAGCTTCACTCTGAAATTATGCGCTTAACAGGGGCTGATGCTGGAGACCAGCAGGCACAAATAAAATTATTGTCACAAGACTTACTTCAGGTTCAAGAAGGTAATTTCCATGCGGTTGGGATACTTTTTAGGCGTTATGGAATCGCCGAAGGTGACCTGGAAATGCAAAATGAAGTTTTGGAGTTTGTGAATAGTATTGAACGAGCTGAGAAAACGTATCAATGCATCACTGATTTACAGTCCATTTCTGGTGGTATTATGTCTGCTGAAGAGCGAATTCAGGGTGTGTTGAAAGATGTAGAGTTAGTATTGGGTGTTGCTGCTAATGATTTAGTTGAGCTAAAAGGGTGGCGGGCACGTTTGCGTCAGTGGCGAGTTAAATTGACAAAATCAATGATTTGTTGGTTGAATGATAGCCTTCCTAAATCTTCTTAAGGTAATGTTAGTCTTATGAATAAACAAATGATCATTATTGTATTAGCTGTTGTAGTTGCTGTTGGTGGCTATTATGCGAATGAGATGCAGCCGTCAACTCAATCGGCTCCAGGGCAGGCACAATCTGAAGACAAGCTTGAGATAGACGCCAGTAAAGGTAAGGCTTTGGTTGCAGCTGGCGCTTTATTGGTCGATACCAGAACACCCCAAGAATTTGCAGGTGGCCATTTAGAAGGGGCTGTGAATATTCCTTATACTGATGTTGAATCTCGTATTGCAGAATTTGGGACAGATAAAAACCGAACTGTTGTGACGTATTGTAAGGCGGGTTACCGCGCAGGCAAAGCAGCAGAAAAATTGCGTGAATTAGGGTGGTCAAATGCCTTTAATGCCGGTGGAATTGGTGATTGGCAATAATATTTATAAATTTTTTTCCCTCAATGCTTATATAAGCCAATTGCGTTTGTTGTTAATTAGCAACGCAATTGGCTTTTTCCGTTGTAAAAACTCTGCTAAGCCTTTGAACGGTTTACAATCCTCAAAATTTAAATCTATTAATGTTCTTTAGTTTGAATATATTGTTCGAAAAATATAAAAAAAATCATCGGTTTGCTTAACTTTTTTAGGGGTGTTCAAACCACCTCTCTTCTAGCCCTTGACTATAATTTATGTAACGTTTCGAAAAATAGCTTTTAACCATGGAAATTCATAAGTTTCTCAAATTTTTGTCGCAAGGCGCTGTACAGTCTAAAGACGGTTTTCAGTGTTTGCCTATCAATACCTCTATGTTGATCGGGGCGAAGCCAACAGCGCCAATTTATGAGTCGTCAGTTGACACTTATATTTTAGATAGTGAGCTAAAACCAGTGAAGCCTGGTCAAATTGGTGCATTGTACATTGGTAAGCAAGGCTACTCTGCCACAGAAGAATTTCACCCAAAATTAAAACCTGAGCGCTTTGTTGATAACCCGCATGACTTTGGTCAAATTTACAAAACAGGGTATTGGGCAAGAGCCATCGATGAGACTACTATTGGATACTACCCCCAGCATGGCGGTGTCCGGTTTCAAGGTTACCGGATTCCTGTCACTGAGATGATGGCTACCATATCTCAATTCTGTGATATGGATGAGTGCTTGGTTGTTCCACAAATATCTGAAAATAATTTTGCCTTAATCGCGTATATTTCTTCTCGCTGCACTATTGACCTGAATGAATTAACGCAATTTGCAGAAGATAGATTGCCTAAATGCTGGGTGCCGACAGATTATTTTGTGTTAGATGGCTTGCCAAAAACGAATGGTGGTATTGATTATGCGGGCCTGCCTTTGCCTAAACGACTCTTAGAAGTGAGTTGTAGTGCAAAGACCGAACTAGAGGTGACGTTGTCCCAATTATTTCTACGTTTTTTAACCGTGGAAAACATTGATATCAATGTTGGCTTTTTTGATATGGGCGGGGATTCATTATCGGCCATTGCACTTTTGTCCGTATTACACGAAAAGTTCGATGTTAGCCTTACCGTGTCTCAATTGTATCAATACGCCAGTATTCAGCAGTTGTCTGTCAAAATTAAAGAGATTCAGCAGTCTCATGTTTCCCCCATTTTACCGATGGCTCAACATGGGCTTAAGTTGGCTGAGCGGCAAATGCATTGCTGGATTCAAGGCCAAGTATCCAACGGGCAAGGGATGGTTTGTAGCCAAGTTATGCGCTTATTTGGTTCTGTTAATATCCCAGCATTAGAGTTCTCTTTGAGTGCTGTGTTTGCAAGGCATCGCACATTACAGCTTCGTATTGATAATCATGCTGGTGTGCCTGTACCTAGCCTGCTGGAGAAGCCGAGTAATACCGTTTTTCAATGGGATGCAGAAGCCGTATTTTCCCAGGTAGATCACACCTCAGAAATGTGGGAGCAACAAAACGAAGCGATTAGCTTTCTAATGTACAGTGAGCAAAATAAAGCATTTAATATCGCAGCGCAGGATACCCTGTTACGAGTTGGCTATCTTCAGTTCGATGACGATGACCATGTGTTGATCATTTCTGGCCATAAAATAATCATAGATGAGTTAGCGCTTAATAAAATTTCACAAGAATTAATAGAGACATACGCCTCATTTGTTGATGACAGTGCCATTATGACGCTGGCCCCAAAAGTAGATTTTTTTGATTACGCCTACTGGTCTTATGACTACGCTGTGCAGTCACAAGAGACGACACATTATTGGCAAAAGCGTTTAGAAAATGTGCCCAATATACAGTTAATGACAGATTTCCCGCGTGAAGAATTGACTTACCATTGTAAGCGGTACTTCTTTGAGATCGACCATGAAATGACGGATGCGATCTCTAATTTAGCCGCACAATTTGAAACAACTCGTTTTGTGGTTATGTTGGCCGCGTTTAATATCTTGTTGTACCGATACAGTCAGCAGCAAAATTTTGCTGTTGGCGTTGTCGATGAAGGGCGAAATACCATTGGTACAGAGGAAATGGTGGGGGCTTTTGAGTCCGAATACTGCGTTGTATTAGATTTTTCACCACAAATAAGTATTGAGACGGTTATTCAACAACTTAAGGTTGAATTATCTGCCGGGCAACACAAAATGCCTTTTTCTCATGATTGGTACCGTCTAGCAGATAAGCCCGCAATGCACCCATATTATCAAGTAGGGTTCAATATGCATTCCTCCGGTGGGCATGCTTTTTATGCTGCAGGCCTAGATGTAGAAACCTTATCTGTTGATTATGTGAATTCTCCGTTAGACCTTGCTTTAGATTTAATGGATGGTTCAACCTTGCAAGGGTCGTTTGTTTATAAATCGGCACTTTTTGCTGAGTCAACGATTGACCGTATGATACAGCACTTCAGTCAAATTGTGCTTGAAATGACAATGGATACAGCCCAAGCGGTTGACCAGCTCCCAATGATGGATGCAAATGAGTTGCAATCTATACGTCAAATGTTGGTGGAGACTGCCTACCCACGTGTTATTGAGGATCCTAGTACTTGCTTGTTAGAAGGTAAATTTTCTCAATATGCAAAAAAATCAGCCTTAGTGTCAGGTCAAGGCGCTATGTCCTATCTGGCGCTTTATCAGCAAGCGAATCACGTTGCTCAATACCTAAGACTTGGAGGGTTGCAGGCTGGTGATGTTGTTGCTGTCAGTGTTCATCAAACCGATTTACAGTCTATTGCTTTGCTTGGTATTCATTTAGCAGGATTAACTTATTTGTTGGTTGAAGACGATTGGGATGTCGTGCAGCTACAGCAAATTACGGCGGTTATTGATGTCGCTTTACAGCTTGATGATCAACATGTGACTTCTATTTTATCAAGAGAAGGTGATTTAGATTCGCAGTGGGCAGGTAAACAGGATGATGATAATGCATGTGTATTATGTGAGTTTGATCCGTTAGGGCAGGTGATAATAGCCACTTTAACGTATGGCCAAGCCTCCCACCAAGTGAGCTGGTTGCAACGTAACTTTGAATTACGGGCTTTTGATCAAGCTTTGTTTGATGTGCCTTTAACAGCGAGCGAATATTGTTGGGCATTAATGTGGCCTTTATCAGTGGGGGCGACATTAATTCGTGATTCTCATGAGTTGTTAAATGGCATGCAGGCATGTTTGCAAAACCCAACGTTTGTATTGCTAGATGACGCTGTTTCTCTGAATGAAACGGCTAAAATGATGTGTGTTGATCATGTGCGTACTGTTTTATCGCGCCATCAAGTACAAGAAGATACCAGTCGTATGGTGTCTGAACGGTTTAGTGGTGCTAAGCATTACTCTCTATTTTCAGTTTTGGAATGTGGCGGGCCAGTTGGCTGTTACCAGTATGGGAAGTCATACCGGCTGGAGCAGATGCAAATAGGCTGTCCTGGCGATAACATGCGATATCATATTTATGATGGCAAGTTAAGAACTATGCCGATTGGTTTACCGGGTACCTTTATGGTTAGTGGTGTTCAAGTCGCTAATGTGTTGACGCCCGGGCATCGTTTGGTTGAAAAAAATATTCGTGGTGAAACGCTTAAGTATGTCAATCTTGGGTTTAAGGCGAGACTGCTATCTAATGGTGAGGTTGAGTGTGTTGAGCTGCCAGCTGAAATTAAAACAAACGTTTTACAGCAACCTATTTCAAGTGAAGTAACAGACAAAGTGGTGGCCATTGTTCAATCATTATTGCCGAGTATCCCTGTTTTATTGTCTCATGATTTTTTCAAATTAGGGGGGAACTCTTTGATGGTTTCCCAGCTATGTTACCGGTTGTCTGAGTGCTTCAAGGTTGAGGTCACTTTAAATGCAATCCTTAAAGGGTGTACTATCAGGGAGTTGATTATCTCGGTTGAACAATGCTTGCTTGAGCAAAGTCAGTCGCTATGCCATGATCAAACAACCTATCTGGAAAAATCATTAGCTAGTTAAAGAGGGTGTTTTCGATGCGCTTAATGAAAAGACTATTTTGTGTGTGTGTTCTGGGCGTAACTTCAGTGTGTTTTGCAGCTGACACCCAAACCATTACTTTAAAAGATGGTAGTAAAATTACCGGTGAAGTTCTGTCTATGAATGGCGGGACTTACAAGATACAGACAAATAGTATGGGCGTTGTCTCCGTATCTCAGCAGCAAGTTGTTGCGATTCAATCTGGCGCAGTGTCTGGATCGGCATCGTCAGTAGGTTCTCCGATTAATGCCTCGCAGTTACAGAGCTTGCAGCAATCCATTGCTTCTAACCCTCAAATTATGCAGACCATTACCTCTTTGCAGTCTGATCCTCAATTTCAAGCCATTATGCAAGACCCGGAAATTATGCAGGCCATTCAGTCTGGTAATTTTGGGGCTTTATCCCAGAACCCTAAAATTCAACAGTTGATGAATCATTCTGCAGTGAAAAACATTTCTCGGCAGTTAGGGCAATGAGTATGCGGTATGCAAGCCGCTTAATTAATCGGCAAAAAGACAATAAAACAGATCGATTTTATCATTTGTTTATTACAGAGGATTTATTTGGCGATGTGATGCTGATTAAAGAATATGGAAAAGTGGGCAGCGCGGGTATTGTTTTAAAGAACTCTTTTATTTCTGTTGGTGATGCGAGTGTCGCTATGAAGTGTGCGGAAAAGCGAATGTTGCGAAAAGGTTATCATTTAATTGCATAAAAGTGCTATTTATTAGGGATTTCCATAGTATTCTTAATAAATAGGTTGAAGTAATATAATAGGTATAATAATAAAAATAAAGCAGTCTTCAATCACGCCAGCTGTCAAACAGCCTGCGTAAAAGGCCAACTGAATTTCAGTTGGCCTTTTTTCATGTCTATGATTTAGCCTAAGCCCGATCTCTTTCTTACAGGCATAAAAAAAGGCCGGGAAACCCGACCTTTTCTATAATTACAGCTTAAAAGCAGTAATTATTTAGCAGCTGGAGCTACTGGAGCAGCTGGAGCAACAGGCGCTACTGGAGCATAACCGTAAGGAGCATAGCCATAACCGTTGTTGTAACCATTGTAGCCATTGTAACGGTAGTTGCTGTTTCCGTTTCCGTTTCCACGTCCACGAGCTTTCATGTTCATGCCGAAGCTGAAGTCGCCGTCGAAATCGCCAGCAGCGTCGCCATTGCCAGTGCCATTGTGTTGACCATTGTATGTGCCATTGCTGTTGCTGTTGTCGAACCAAGCAGAAGCAGAAGCAGAAGCAGCTAAAAGAGCAACAGCAGCGATAATTTTGATAGATTTCATAATATTTAATCCTTTAAGATGTTAGATAATAAATAAGTTTGTAAACTCAACTTGAGGTAAGTATATTATCGTATAATAATAAAGTCAAACAATTGATTAGGGTTATTTAATATTCCTTGTCAATATGGGAAATCCCTGTTGCTAGCCAGTGGCTTAAATTACGCAATGAAAATTGTAAATCTGTCGAAATATCATACAAGTAATTGTCCTTCCCTAGTTGATCAATACCTTGCTGAATTTGATCATCAAATAATCCAATTAAATGTAAATTAGGGGTAGTCGTCGTCGCTTTACGGGGAAATATGCCCATCATAGGGGTTATCGCGCATGACGCTGAATCGAGTTTTGATGATTGAGCAAATGAGACAATGCAAATGCCTTGGTAGCGCTCAATATCGGGATGGCTTTGATTGAGTGCGTGTAAAAACTCAGAGGGAATTGCGCTTGCCGATGTTTCAAAGGCGAGGATGATTCTGTCGGCACTGGTTTCTGAGTGTTCACCATTTTCAATGCTGTAATGCAGAATGACAACCGGTTCTGGTAGCAGTGACCAGTCTTCTGCGTGGTAGAAAGAGGCCTCTACGTCACCGCTGGCTAAGTAGCCATTAGTGGGCAG
>JABHGC010000129.1 GCA_018672285.1 Methylococcales bacterium | reverse complement strand
TTGATCGCATTATTCATCATGCAACCATTATCGAAATAGAAGGAGAAAGTTATCGGAAAAAACAGAGCCTAAAAAAATAACCCATTTTTTCAACCAAAACCGGCCAGGGTAATTGTCGTTAACCGGTCAGGATAGTTGACGGCAGACAAGCAGGTTATGTCACTTCAGACACCCGCTTTGGTACCCTTTGAAAACTTACAAATGCAGCGTGAATTTGAAGCGGTTACTCAACGATTGAAAACTGTTTAGTAAAACTTCGGGTTTTTACAAAGGTAGGATGTTTTTATTAATTAGTACGACACTATATTTAAAGAGGAGTAATTATATGATCATCATAGCCGAAGATGTCAACAGTGGCGAGAAGATTGAAGTCGATGTTTCTGATGAAAATTTAGAGGCATTAAGATCGCTTGCCCAAGAAAAGGTGAGCGACTCAAAACTGCAATCTTATATCGATAATCTTGATATGTCAGCCGACGCCAAAGTGTTGATTGGTTCTATCCTGAAAACTACTGTTAAAGTCGGTGAGCTCATCGTCCGAGTGGGAAAGCGATTAGTTGAACTTGTGGTAATGATTGTTGCCAAGTTCCCTAACGCCACTTTTGGACTTATTCTCGGTCTTTTGGTTGGGGCCCTCGTTGCGGCAATCCCTTTTCTAGGTGCAATTTTAAGCACATTCGTGATGCCTATAGCAGCTATCTTTGGGCTGGCAAAGGGGTATATTGACGATTGTAAGGACCAAGCACTGGCTCATAAAATCGCCGAGGCAGTTGCAATATTTCAACCGCTGAATGGTGAAATGAATGTCGCTAACTGATGACCTCGATGATTTTTTTGCTGATGGTGATGAGGTTATTGTAACTGAGCCGCTAAAATTTAAAGAGAAGCTTGGGATTGGTGAACGGGCATATGCGTTGCTCAGAGCCAGAGAGCATATGGCCACCTTTAGTGAAGCACTAGGTATAGGTGCCACAGCTTCTACGGTGGCGGCTAGCGGCACTGTTGCTGGGACTTTTTTTGCCAGTAGTGGCTTTATGGCAAGTACGCTATCCACAATTGGCTTGGGAGCAACTGCTGTTACTCCTGTTGGTTGGGTGATTGCCGCCGGTGTCATATCCGGTGGAGCATATATGGGGGTAAGCCATCTTTTTGAGAAAACAAAAGATAATGGACTAATAGTTGTTCCTAAATACATTAACACCCCCCTAGATGTGATCGCCGTGGCGCTGATTGAGCTTATGCTTCCTGTCAGTCTGAAAATAGCTAACGCTGATGGCAAAATACAAGAATCGGAGTTAAATACGATTCACATTTATTTTTCAGGTGAATGGGGTTATTCCTCAGGATTCGTGAGCCGTTTAATTGATGAATATCGAGATCAAACAGATGCTGTTTCCTATTCTGAACTGGCGAAATCACTCGGGACTTACTGTTCAGAAAGCAAAGACTGTGAAAAGCAAGCCATAATGACAGCTTTCATTGAACATTTACGTGAGATCATTGAAGCCGACGGGGTGATCGATCAACAAGAGAGAGAGCAGCTCGATTATTTTACGAGCTTATTGATCAATGAATCAGAAAAAACGGGTGGCAGTTCTGTGATTTCCGATGCCCTGAACACGGCATCAAGAGGGCTGAGTCAATCTACCAAGGTCACGTCAGATATCGTGAAATCCGCTGGGGGGGTTGCCGCTAAAGGTTTCAAGACTCTAATGGCCGGTGCCTCTGAAATAGCCAGTAATACGGGCGAGCTTGCTTCTGATGGTTTAGGCGGTGGCATAAAATTGGTAAAGGGCACAGGTAATGCTGCCGGCAATAAAGTTCAGTCACTGCGGAAAATGTTTTCTAAACCAATACTTGATATTAATGATTGTCGTGTGAAGGCAGAACAAGGAAATGTTGAGGCTCAATTTAATTTAGGGCAGATATATTACAAGGGACAAGGGGTTCTTCAAGACTATGTAATGGCTTATATGTACTTCAATATTGCAGCAATTAATGATACTAAAGGTGCGGTAAAAAATAGAGATGCAGTTGCAAAAAAAATGACTCCTTCACAATTAGAAAAGGCACAGCAATTAGCAGGAGAGTGGAGTAAGAAACATAGTGAATAAACCTAATCTGTAGTAGCTCAAACTCAGTTTACATTGAGGTGAATATATGAAAAGTATGGCTCTATGTGATCTTAGATTCAACCAATAAGTGCAATAGCAATCAACTCACTGCCTGAAACTGTTAAAAGGGGGGTATCCCCCCTTCATACTTATGAAGCAATTATATAGCGGACCGAGAAACCGTAGACTCAATTGCTGGCATATCCTTCGAAGTTTTAACAAAGTTCATCAACGTTTCTGATTCCTCAATAGCACTAACCTTCCATTGCTCATCTTCAAGTATGAATATCCAAATAGTGGTGACAGGTTTATACTTTTTGTTACCTTCTACCACCTTTCCAGTATTTATATCTTCAAGGTAGTCATTCATTTTAGCTGTAATAGACACGACAAGTTTAGAGCTTTCATGCTTCTGGTCATGATTCTTGTGCTGTAAGAGAATGGGCTTAATACTGGTCAGTTTTTTAACATTGCAAACATTCCTTACGCCTTGTTTTTTCCATTGCTCCAAATAAACCTGCTGTTGATTTTGCCAATACCAGTCCGTCATCCATTGTGAAACATCACTTAGGTTTTCATCAGCCCAGCCTTTATGAATACGCGCAAAAGCATCTTTTAATCTTTGCTCAACAGATTATAGTGGACCCCTGAGTCAAGACAAAAACTCACTGAGTTTAAGTTGTACATTCAATTTTACTTGCAACTGAACAGCGTTGCCCCGGTTTTATCTTTGTTTCCGTTGTTTCGGCTTTTGTGGCGGCAG
>JABHGC010000104.1 GCA_018672285.1 Methylococcales bacterium | reverse complement strand
TAATTATGCGGTGAGTGGGGCGAATGTGTATACCGTTTACCGTTTTTTTCAACATGCGGTAAGCCAGTCCAAGGTTAAGCGATTAATTTTAGGTGTCGATTTTTTTATGTTTAACACCTATGTGGTTGCCCCCTTCCCAGAAGAACCTATTTTAGCGGTAGAGGAAAATGGTGAAGCTAATAATGACTTTAGAATTAAGCAGGCATTAAATTTACTCTTTTCGATTGATGTGCTGAATGCCTCATTTGGTATGTTGGGTAAGCAAGAGGCAAAATTACAGCGTTATACCCAATATGGCCGGCTGCAGCCTAGTGTCCGTAAAAAACGAAAATCACAGCCTATTTTGCAAAAATTTGAATCCACTGAGTTGAGCTATGCGCTCAATGCATGGACGCCTTGTCATGATACTCAATTCGCATACCAGAGGGCGGATGGCTCACAGAATACTTTTGGCTACTTGAAAAAAATATTAGCACTGGCTAAAGCCAATGATATTGAAGTGACGCTGATTATTTCACCAAGTCATGCAAGACTGTGGGAGCTGTTAGATTTGGTTGGTTTGTGGTCAGAATATGAGCACTGGAAAACGTTGATGGTGGACGTGGTTTCAGAGTACTCAGAATCGTCTGTTGCTTTATGGGATTTTAGTGGCTATCACCAATATGCGGTTGAGCCTGTGCCCGATCAAGCGGGTGTGGGAATGAAGTGGTATCTCGATACCTCTCACTTTAGTTCGGCCTTAGGTCAGAAAGTACTGGATCAGGTCGTTGCTGGTGAAAGTGGTGTGGGTGTCGTTTTAACCAAGCAAAACTTAAAGACTCATTTGTCTTCTAGTAAGCAAGCTCAATTAGAATACCGGAAAAACAATGCATCGCAGTATCTATCACTCAAAACTTTGGCGGATAAATACCGTATTCGCCGACAAGCGCGCGGTATTCAATGTGATGGTTGATCATTGTCTGAACCAGGTAGTATTAAGTGTTATTTAACAGCCATATCTTTATCTTTTTATTTTTACCTTTATGCTTGCTGGTGTTTGCAGGTCTTAATCAATACCAGGCGCGTTATACGGTGCCTTGGCTCGTCGTTTGCTCATTATTTTTTTATGGCTGGTGGAACCCGAACTATCTGGTTCTATTAACACTGTCTATTGGCTTTAATTTTATACTTGGTCAGAAAATTAGCGATGCTGTGCGTTTTAGGAAGTGGTTTTTAATACTGGGTATTAGTGTCAATTTAGGATTGATTGGCTTTTTCAAATACGCCAATTTTTTCGTTGATAATGTTAATGCGCTAGGTGCCAACTTAATCTTAGAAACCGTTATTTTACCACTGGCGATTTCCTTTTTTACCTTTCAACAAATTGCATACTTAGTGGACATATATCGACGAGAAACCGAGCCTCATTGTTTCTCTGAATACTGTTTATTTGTGACCTTCTTCCCGCAATTAATTGCAGGCCCTATTGTTCATCAAAAAGAAATGTTACCGCAGTTTAGACAGATGAAAGTCAATGAGCACATGGATCATATTGCCATTGGTATTATGATTTTTTCCATGGGTTTGTTTAAAAAAGTCGTATTAGCTGATGGCGTGGCTGTTCATGCAACCCCTGTGTTTGTTGCCGCTGAGCAAGGGGTGCAAATCACTTTGTTAGAAGGTTGGGCTGGTGCACTAGCGTATACATTGCAGCTGTACTTTGATTTTTCTGGGTACTCTGATATGGCTGTGGGTATTGCCAGAATGTTTGGCGTCATCTTGCCGATTAATTTTTATTCACCTTACAGAGCCAAAAACATCATTGAGTTTTGGCGGCGATGGCACATTACCTTAAGCCGGTTCTTACGTGATTATTGCTATATTCCGCTAGGTGGCAATCGACAAGGGGCGGTCTATCGTTATCGTAATTTGTTGCTGACCATGCTGATCGGTGGGCTGTGGCATGGCGCGGGATGGACTTTCGTTTTTTGGGGCGGGTTGCATGGTTTGTATTTAGTCGTGAATCACGCATGGCATGCAGTGCAACGGGTTTGGTCAATTAGGTTAGGTGTTTTTGGGCGCTTTTTATCCTATCTCTTGACCTTTGTTGCCGTGGTTGTGGCTTGGGTCTTTTTTAGGGCAGAGAGCATTGATGGTGCTTTGCTCATTCTGCAAGGGATGTGTGGTTTGCATGGCGTGTTGGTGTCGGCAACGGTATTCCCTTGGTTTATTGATAGCCTTGAGTGGTTGGGGTTTGCGGTTCAAATAGACCCAATGTCAACACGGTATGTGGATAAGGATGCTTTGAAGTGGATTGCCTGCTTACTATTGATCGTATTCTTTTTACCGAATGTTTACAGTTTATTTAGGCAGTATCAGCCGGCGCTGAATGTAGACGCCTTTAGTCAATCGCATGGCTCAAAAATAGTGACGATTAACCGTAAGTGGGTTGTGATCAGTGCATTGGCTTTTATCATTAGTATCCTCTATTTGACTCGAATCAGTGAGTTTTTATATTTTCAGTTTTAGGACGATGCATGGCACTTTTATCCGCAGTGAAGCTCTGGTTAGCATTGGTTGTTGGTGGGCTTATTTTGGTGGTCACCCTAAACATCGTGGCTGACCCTCTTGATGTTTATCGCGTTGTACATGCGGAAGGCTTTAATGTCATTAAGCCAAAGGTGGATAGCTACAGCCGGCTGTCTAAGCCGATGCAGGTGCAGCGCAGGCAAGCAAAATTACTGGTGATGGGGTCATCACGTGCTGAGTATGGTATTCCAATGACACACTCAGCCTTAGGTGATTCTGTGTACTCATACACCATGAGCGGTACCAATATTTACCACACGATGCGGTTTTTTCAACATGCTGTTGCACAAAGTGAGGTTAAGGAGCTGGTTCTAGGTTTGGACTTTTTTATGTTTAACAGTCATGCCATTGAAGGCTTGGATGCAGAAGATATTCTCGCAGTGACAGCCAATAATGACATCAACACCGCATTTAAAATGAATCAGTGGTTAAAGACATTGTTGTCTTTGGATATGTTTAAAATTTCGATGAAAACCCTGAGCCGGCAGAAAATAAAATACCAGCGTTTTGATGAGCTAGGTAACATGACGTTGAAAAATATTACGGATTACCCAACAGAGTTCTCTCATGTGCAGACCGTCTATGCCCATAAGGTATGGTCTGAGTGCAAAGGGGAGCTGTTCGAATTTCAGCGAGGGGATGGCTCCGGTGATACCTTTCACTATTTACAGCGAATTTTAACGTTGGCAAATGACAATAACATTAAGGTCACATTGTACATATCGGGAAGTCATGCCTATCTATGGGAAATGTTGGACTACATGGGTTTATGGAGTAAATTTGAGGATTGGAAAACCCAGTTGTCAGCACTGGCTGATCGTTATCCAGAGGTGCCATTGTGGGACTTTAGTGGGTACCATGCATACTCGGTAGAGGTCGTTCCGCAAAATGGAGAAGGGGGAATGCAATGGTATATGGATGCCTCCCACTTTTTACCTAGGTTAGGGTCAAAAATGCTGGCGCAAATGTTTCAACAGTCGAGTGATGGTTTTGGTGTGCTGCTCAATAGTGGCATGATGGCTGCTCACTTGCAGGGCATTAGAGAGGCTCAAGGTATTTATAGGCAGGGCTTGCCGGTTGCGGTTAAAAATGCACAAAAAGCGATAGCGCAAGTGGCCAAAAAAAGTCACCTAGACAACGGCTTAGTCTGTCACTGATCTAAACTGTCATCCGCTAAAATGGCTTTATAATTGACGTTATCTAAAACCTTTTGAATGCGCTTGGTGCCCGATGAAACAGATTTTTTACCAGAGCCGAGTTCAGGGTTTAATACCATGGTGGCATGGTTGGCGTGGTAGACGTATTTCACTAAAGACTCAGACGGCAAAAACACCATTTTATGACCATTATCTTCTAAACGTTTGTGCAGTACTTTTCCGGCGGTATCCGCACCTTCTGCAAAACTTAAGCCGTATTGTTTGATTAGGTCGGTACGATAGAGCGCGCAGTGGCTACGTAAGTAATAATAATTTTTACCTTTACCCGCTAAATGGCCTTCACCTTTGCCAATGAGCGGGTAGATAGTACTTTGAAAGGCATACTCTATCTTTTTGGCTAAACGTTTAAAAAAGGGTTTGTATTCTAATTTCCAAGACCCAACGCCGCCAATTTGGTCGGACTTTTCAATTTCTTGAATAAGGTATTGAAGCCATTCTGGGTGGTGGGTAAAGGTATCTGTGTGGATAGAGAGAACGTAAGGGGTCGCTGTTTGGCTCACCGCCAAATCCAATGCGCGTGAATGAGACAGGCCTGGTCTCGGGTCATCTGAAATATCCCGCTCTAATAAAGTGATCCAAGATAAGGAGCGTAGGTATTCAAGTGATTCTTCCCCTTCGCCAGAGGCATTATCGATGGCGATGACTCGGTAAAGCGATTGCGGTGTGTATTTACGAATGAGTCGACAACAAATTTTGGTGAGTTCTGGGGTTTTGTAATTAGGGATCAGAATGGTGACTTGTGGCTCGCTCACTAGGGTTACCTTTTAAAAGAATCGATAATAAATTTGGCTGAAAATAAATTGAGACAGTTTAGATAACTGGGTCGCTTCAAGATAGGTTTTAAGTGTCTCATTTTTCCCGTAGGCAAGGATGGCTGCTTTATCTTGAGGGTAAAGTAATAGGTGGCGGAAGTTTCTGAGCCGGCTGAATAAACTCAAGTTAAACCAATGAAATTGCATGTCAGCGATGTCGATGAGTGCATATTGATTATCTGGCTGCAGTAAAATATTGCCAAAATGTAAAGAACGGAAATAGATGCCTTTGTCGTGTAAGTGCGCGATGTAACTGATGGTGCCGGATAAGCTTTCATCGCCTTGTAAGGCTTCTCTAATGGTTTTACCCGGTAGCAGTGGATAGACAACAGCATAACGAGATTTTTCGGGAATAAAATAATTGTGAGTCACTGCTACACTGGTAATGCCACGTTGCTTTAACTTGATGGCATTATTCATAAAACGAGTGGCATAAGGCCAAATGCGGTTAGAGGAAATAGAGTGTCTTTTGGCTCGAAAACATTTCACGATGCGGTTGTCAGTGGTTAAAAAAACTTTGCCGCCGCGTTTGTCTTGCTCCAAGATTTTGGCATTCTCGACCAGTGCTTCAAATTCGTGGTTCGTTATTGTTTGCATGAATGCCTTAAAATAGTCACGTGAATCTTCACAAGATCTGATACGATAAGTAAATATAATAGCTGTTAGGTTTCCCTCTGTACAACATCAACTTATGACGCTCAAAAGTAGCTCAGATGTTCTTCAGCTGTGGGCTGAATAGTTACTAATTATAAACTATAGTTTGTCAAAGGATAAGGCGTCTAGGTTTTCCCAGGTTTATTAATGAATTCGATTCGACCAAAGTTACCGATTTACAATCACATGCGAACGTTTCATGGTGAGATTCACTATGGTGATGAGCGAGCGATGACATTGATCGGCGTGAATTCGGATAGAGATTGGGCTGAATTTGCTGAAGGTGAGGTGATTGCAGCATCATCTAAAACCAATTGCTACCGAGTGGCAATGGGGGACGAGACCGTTTATGTGAAGCGTTATGTGTATACCTCGTCGAACAAAATTCGTCATTGGTGCTTGCCCAGTAAACCGATGACTGAAGTCTTTGGGTTTCAGCAGCTGCAGCGCCTTGATATCCCTACATTAGATGTACTCGCTTATGGCGAACGCCGAGTCTTAGGCAGTCTTAGGGCCGCCTATATTGTCACCCGAGCAGTCCCTGATAGCATGTCCCTAGAAGACTTTGTTCGCACTAAATGGGTAGACTTTCCTGAAGAAGAGAAACGCCGTTCATTTCAAAAAATTCGCCAACAATTACTCAACCAGATTCGCTTAACACACGGCGCACACTTTTATCATCATGATTTAAAGTGGCGCAACATCCTTGTACACAAAAACAATGACCAGTGTGAACTGGTGTGGATTGATTGTCCTCGTGCACGTTTTTCATGGATCGCGCCGCGCCGTGAAGCCATTGTTGATTTATCCAGTTTGGCAAGATCTGCGATTATTTATTTGAGTGTGTATGATGGTTATCGATTTTTAAAAGATTATTTAGGCCCAAACGCAACCCATAAACAAACCACAAAATTACTTCGGGATGTATGGAAACACCTTTCTAGAAGGCTACCCAAAGAGTATCTCGCTAAATTGGATAAACAGCATGAAAATACAACTTCCTGATTTTAGAGCCGCCTCCGTACTCGTGGTGGGAGATATCATGCTAGACCAGTATTGGTATGGTGTTACGAACCGTATTTCACCAGAGGCACCCGTTCCTGTTGTTAAAGTGGATAACTCAGAGTTTCGCCCCGGTGGCGCCGGAAACGTTGCCTTAAACCTAGCAGAGCTTGGCGCCAAAGTGACTTTGATGGGCTTAGTGGGGGACGATGAGGCGGCAAAAACATTAAAAGAAAAATTAACGGGTAAAAATGTTGATTGCCAATTCGAGCCTGTGAAAGGGTTTAAAACCATTACTAAGCTTCGAGTGATTAGTCACCAACAGCAATTGATTCGGTTAGATTTTGAAACGGGCTGTGATGGAATTGACTGCAAAAGTCTTCTGGAGAGCTTTGAGCTGCAAGTTGAGCAGGCCGATGCCATTATTTTATCCGACTACGGTAAAGGGACATTGCGTTACGCCAAAGAGCTCATTCGCATGGCGCGAGATAAAAATAAATTTGTCTTAGTAGACCCGAAAAGTACAGATTTTGCAGATTATCAACGATCTTCCATTATCACCCCTAACCTCAAAGAGTTTGAGGCGGTGGTGGGGGCCTGTAAAGGCAGTGATGAGATCGCCGGAAAAGGTTTTGCCTTAATGGATGAATGCGAGCTTGATGCGCTTCTAATTACCCGTAGCGAGCATGGTGTGACCTTGTTGCAGAAAGGTGAGGATCCGGTACATTTACCCACTCATGCGCGGGAAGTTTTTGATGTGACAGGCGCTGGCGATACGGTGATTTCTCTGTTGGCAGCAGCGTTAGCCGCAGGGCAAGATTTTGTATCCGCGACGGCATTGGCCAATTTAGGTGCAGGTGTGGTGGTGGGCAAACTTGGAACGGCTACAGCCTCAGTTGATGAGCTAAAACAAGCGATTCATGAGCGAGATGGTTCTGGCATTGAGCATGTTAAAACGCGAGATGAGCTGAAAGAGGCGATTGACAAAGCCAAAGTGCAAGGCGAAAAAATTGTTTTCACCAATGGCTGCTTTGACATACTCCATGCAGGCCATGTGCAGTATTTGAGACAAGCTAGGATGCTTGGCGATAAGCTAGTGGTTGCCGTGAACAGCGATGAATCGGTAAAACAGCTGAAAGGGGAAACCAGACCCATTAATCCATTGGCAGACCGTATGACCATCCTAGGTGCGTTGGATTGTGTTGATTGGGTCGTGCCTTTTAGTGAGGAAACACCAGAGTCTTTAATCTGTCATTTGGTGCCTAATTTTTTGGTGAAAGGGGGAGAATACAAGCCAAAAGACATTGCAGGCTACGACTGTGTGGTTGATGCTGGTGGTGATGTATTGGTACTCGATTTTGTTGAAGGTCGGTCAACGAGTGCGACGATTAAAAAAATTCAAGATAAGTAATGCGTTTAAATGCGTTATGATCAACACCGAAATTGTATTGGTCGCCTTGACTCTCGGGTGATGGTAGTGGTTTATGAGTGCGCCAATATTGAAAAAATGTAGATTTTAAAAAGGGTATTAGCATGATTGTTGTGACAGGTGCAGCAGGGTTTATTGGCAGTAACATCATTAAGGCGCTAAATGATCGAGGTCAGACCAACATATTGGCTGTCGATGATTTGACCAAAGGCATTAAATTCCTCAATTTGTCCGATTGCGAAATCATGGACTACATGAATAAGCATGACTTTATTGCCAAGATAGAAGCGGATGAAGATTTCCCTGAGCCGATTGAAGCGGTATTTCATGAAGGCGCTTGTTCTTCCACAACTGAGTGGGATGGACATTACATCATGAACAATAATTATGAATACTCTAAGTCAATTTTACACTACTGCATGAAGCGAAAAGCGTCGTTTTTGTATGCTTCTAGTGCCTCAGTATATGGTGGTGGCAGTGTGTTTGAAGTGGACAGGCAGTTTGAAGCGCCACTCAATATGTACGGCTATTCTAAGTTTTTATTTGATCAATATGTGCGCCGTGTGTGTAAAGACGAAACCTCACCTGTGGTTGGTTTCCGGTACTTTAATGTGTATGGCCCAAGAGAGCAGCATAAAGGCACCATGTCGAGTGTGGCATTTCATTTTAACAACCAGATTAAAGCCGGTGACAATTTAAAATTGTTCATGGGTACAGAGGGTTACGATAATGGTGAGCAACGTCGAGATTTCGTTTACGTTGGCGATGTGGCTAAAGTGAACCTGTGGTTCTTAGATAACCCTCAAGTCTCGGGAATCTTTAATGTGGGTACAGGCCGAAGCCAAAGCTTTAATGACGTTGGCAACGCCGTGATCAACTATCACCAAAAAGGCAGTATTGAGTACATCCCTTTCCCCGATCACTTAAAAGGCCGTTACCAAAGCTTTACGGAGGCGGATATTAGTGGTTTAAAAGCGGCTGGATACGATCAAGAATTTTTGACCGTAGAGCAAGGGGTTAACGAATATTTGACACTACTGAATCAATAACCGATGTTTTCTAGACTGCTGTACTCATTTGTTTTTTATTTGATTGTGCCGATCATATTGCTACGCCTGCTCATCAGGGGGCTTAAAGCCGAGCAGTATTGGCAGCGATGGGATGAGCGGTTTGGTCAGATTCCTAAAATTTGGGCGCAAAAGAGACCAATCTGGGTTCATGCTGTGTCTGTCGGTGAGTTTATTGCCGCGACACCCATTGTTAACCGATTATTAAGAGATGACTCTGATGCCGTTATTGTGATTACAACGATGACACCCACAGGGTCAGAGCGTGTTAAAGCTGTTTTTGGTGATAAAGTTCATCACTTTTATATGCCTTATGACTTGCCTCACGTCATGTCTCGGGTCATCACTCAGTTAAAACCGTCTGTTTTAGTCATCATGGAGACAGAGATCTGGCCGAACCTGGTCTATCACAGTCATGCAAATAATGTCCCTGTGTTATTAGCAAATGCCCGTATGTCTGAAAGGTCAGCCAAAGGTTATCAACGTTTTTCAAGCTTAACGAGACAAACGCTTGAGCGGATTACTTTGGTGGCAGCCCAAAATCCGGCTGATGCTGAGCGGTTTATTGATATCGGTGCATTACCAGAGCGCACCCGTGTAATGGGTAACGTAAAGTTTGATTTGAAAATCCCCGCAAGCTTGAGAGAACAGTCCCTTGCCTTTAGGCACCAATGGGGGGTGAATCGCCCTGTCTGGATTGCAGCGAGCACGCATGAAGGTGAAGATGAACAAATATTGCAGCTACATAAACGTATTTTAGAAGCAATCCCAGATGTGTTGCTGGTCATTGTACCAAGGCACCCTGAGCGGTTTGATAAGGTGGCAAACTTAGCTAAAAAATTAGGTTATGTGGTTGGTCGCCGCAGTGGCTCCTTAGAGCACAAAGAGGATATCAATATTTTTGTCGGTGATACGATGGGAGAGTTGATGCTTTTCTTAAGTGCCTCAGATGTTGCTTTTATTGGAGGCAGTTTGATTCCATCAGGAGGGCACAACGTATTAGAAGCTTCAGCACTTGGTTTGCCTGTGGTTTTTGGTCCGCATATGTTCAATTTTTCGGAAGTGAGCCGGTTGATCCTAGATGCGAAAGCAGGCTTACAAGTGGAAGGTGGTGAGCAACTCGCCAGCACCATTATCAATTTATTACAAAGTGCCAGTGACCGTGCTGAGCTTGGTGAGCAGGGCATCAAAGTGGTTGAGCAAAACAAAGGCGCGATTGATATCTTAGTGAAAGAAATTCACAAATATAGTGATTAAAAGTATGTGATGCCTTACTCAGGTTTGGCCTGTTCAATTTTGATCACGTTAAGCGAAATTTTATAACCTTGGATTTCGCTCAGCTCAATTCTAAATTCAGGGGTTTTCACTGAACTGATTTGTGCTAAAAAATTTTCAAGATTTAATTTGCTGTGAACTTTGGCGGTACGGATTCGCTTAACTTTAAGTTCACTGCTGATCAGTTGAGGTAGGTTTTCAATACTCGTGTAAACAGCGGTGAGTAACTCGTAATTTTTTGTGTTGTTTAAGGTTAATTCGTAATAATAATCAGACTTAATCTCATTGGTCATATTGATGGCAATATTGAGCTTGTCGTAAGCTTTTTTGGTCGCAATGAGCGTGGCTTTTTCTGCTGCCATGCTGGCGTTTCCGTAAGAAGTCGTTGCTGATACTTTGGATTGGTAAATTATTTGGCCTGTGGCCAGTGAGGCAATTTTTAAATCAATGATAGCGGACTGAGGGTTGACCTTACTTGCTAATACCGCTTTTCCTGTTTGTATAAATGCTTTGCCAAAAATAATAAAATCAATTTGACTGCGTAGCTCAGTAATATCATCAACGTGGATGTCGCCATCTAAAAACTGTAATAACTCTTCTTTTGCACTCGAATTTAATTTTTCAAAGGTGATTACGGTGTAACCCATGCGATTGAAATTTGAGGACAGCTGCCTGGCTGTTTTAGAGCTGATACTTGAGCTACCTAAGTCGAGTAAAATTTTCGCCGGTTTGGCGAGAACAGGTTGCATTAAGGCAAAGGTGAGTGCGAGCAGATAAACAAAGCGCATTGTGTACTCCAAACAAAACAGTCTGGTTTATAGTTTATATTAATATGGTGATTTTTGTTATTAATCTGTTCTGATTTTTTCTTGTTTCAGTTGTGGCGGGAACAAAAAACAGTGGATGTCGCTGTGAGTAAAAGTGAGTGATAAGTGGATTATCACCTCCGATATTCAATTGTGGATAACTTGTATTTCTGATGGCGTGAATGTCTGTGAAAAAAAGGCCGACTGTTTTACTTTTTACGTTGCTCTTCTTAAATATTCTTATATATGCATATTTGTTATATTTTAATTTCACGTTAATTTATTGTAACAACTTGAATTTATAGAATTATTTGTCAAATTATTTGATTGTTGGTGTAAATTGCGTTGGCAGTGATATCCCTAATAATTTACTGGGGTTATCCTGTTTTATCCTGGGGAAAACCCTTGTCTCCTGTGGGTAACTTAGTGAGTAACTTTGCATTACTCAATCAGCAGCTCGTAATTTAATGAGGTCCAATAATCATTCTCAATGCTGAGGTCTGTTTGGGTTAAGGGGTGTGCTTCAAGCCAACCTTCAGGAAACTGAAGTGTGATCTGTTGTTTGTTGGTAACGATGTTGATGGGTGGTAGTTCTGTGTTAGACCTGCTGCGATTAAACAACACAGCAAGCCGAATTAGGAGGCAGGCTTTTTTGGCGGGTGTGCGATACCGACGAGGCAGCTCTTTGAAAATGGCGTTGGGAATTTTGCGCCGATGTGTACGAACTAAGCGGGCAACAAAGAGCTGCTCCTGCTGGGTAAAACCTGCAATGTCTGTATGCTGTGTGAGATACTCGCCATGTTTGTGGTACTGACTATGAGAGATAGCCAACCCAACTTCATGCAGTTGAATTGCAAACTGCATGAGTAATTGAATTTCTGAATCAAATACATCATTTCCATCGTTAAATCCTGCTTGCAGCGTTAAGGCCGTTTTTAAGACTCTGTCAGCTTGTAGTTGATCGACATGATAGTGTTTCATAAAGTTACTAACCGCTTTTTGTCGCACATCTACTTGCTGGGTTCGACCGACTTCATCATAGAGTAAGCCTTCGCGCAGGGCGCCAGGCGAGACGGTGATTTGTTTTATGCCAAGTGCTTCAAAGGTTGATATCAAAATGGCCAACCCTCCTGCAAAAACAGGCGCACGCTCTGGTTTTAAACCTTTTAAGGATAAATTGTCGATGTGTTCAGCGGCAATGACTTGCTGACGGATCTCGAGCATTTTGTCTAACGTAATGTGGTGGCTTTTACTGTCCATTGCCGTGATCACAGATTGAATGGCTCTAATGGTGCCTGAAGTTCCTATCGCTTGCTGCCAACCTTTTTGTTTAATAACAGACTTTACCGGCTCTAGCTCGATTTGGGCATAAATTTCAGCGCGGGTCATATTACGCTCATTGAGCTCGCCATCTTTGAAAAAGCGTTGGCTATAACTGACACAGCCCATATACAGGCTTTCCAGCCATTCGTGGTTGAAAGCTTGGCCAACGATGAGCTCAGTGCTGCCACCGCCAATGTCGACGACTAAACGTTTGTCTTCGGTATTGCTACCAAGACTATTGGCGACACCAAGAAAGACTAACCTGGCTTCTTCAACGCCCGAAATAATTTCAATAGGGTGGCCTAAGGCTTCTTCGGCGAGGTCTAAAAAGTCACCTGCTTGTTTCGCTTTGCGTAAGGTATTGGTGCCAACGGCAAAAACGGTGTTAGGGGGGAAGTCTTTAAGGCGCTGGCCGAATATTTTGAGACAATTTAAAGCACGTTCTCGGGCTTCATCGGTTAAGTCATTTTTGTCCGTTAAACCTGAGGCTAAACGAACCATTTCTCTGAGTTTATCAATGACCTTAACTTGCCCATTTTCTAGCCGGCCAATGATCATGTGGAAGCTATTTGAGCCTAAATCGATGGCTGCAAGTTGTGTGTGTTGTTTTGACATCCGTTTCAACCCTTGTCTCAGTATTGCTCCATAATAAGATAAAAAGCGTGGGTTTACAGGTGAAAATTCGTATTTTTGATGTGATTTATTTTAGTATTTAGGGCAGCTTGTGATGCTGGGCACTTTGCCAATTAATAGTAAAAAACTTTCAAAGGAGGTGAGGTGGTCTAAAGCCTCTTGTTTGGAGCCTTCAAGGTGTAAGCGGTCATAGAGTAATGCCTGTGCAGGGCCATATTCACT
>JABHGC010000141.1 GCA_018672285.1 Methylococcales bacterium | reverse complement strand
TGGCTCATGGTGTGGCCAACAAGGCGCCTCTGGAAACTGGGTTTACGTATACCCTAGCTGGTACGTTTGGCAGACGCGTTACTAAACGGTTACCTCATCTCCTACCCGAAGCATCCCTAATGATTTAGGGATGACATTTTGCCCAAGAAAAACCCCGCCTTGTCGCCTTCTATAACCACTTAATGTTTTCAGTGGCTCTACATCAGTATTTTTAATCCCCGTTTTAGGGTCTACTGTCGTAAAAATACAGCGAGAGCAATTTTTTACCCCCTTGAGCAAGACACGTCCTATTGTAAAGTCTTGCCATGTATCCTCAGCATAAGCCTCACAACCTGACACAACAATATTGGGTCTAAACCGAGCCATACTGACAGGCGTATTCAAGCGCGAATTTAAATCATCCAGTGAATTTTGAGAGATTAGCAACAGCGGAAAACCATCAGCAAAGCTGACAAATTGATGCTCGCCAGCAAAATTTACATCAGCAGTTCGTGAGGTCTCTTCAGATAACTGCACTAGATGGCACGCCACCTTTAAGTAGCTCGAGAACCAAGCATCATATTCAACCCCCACCAGAGTGGCATTCAATGAATCCCGCCACACTTTAACCGCCATTTTAGATTTGCCAGCTTGTGAAAAAGGTACCTTTAGCACAGGCATCCCTTTTGCCACTAGCTCAATGCCATCTCGAGCAATGGTACTGTTTACTTGTGTTAGTAATGGATATTCTCGCCCCGTAATAAACTCACCACTTTGATCAACCAACATATACTGGCGATCATGCAACAAGCCCGTTCTCGTGAGTTCAGACCTGGATTGTGAAACCCCTGCTATTGACTTTATAGGGTATACATTTAACTGCGTCACCACGATACCCATTTTTAGCTCCCGAGCAATGCACTCTGGTTAATCCACAAATCACGAGCATATCATGCTCAACAACCTGTGGACAAACCTGGTTTCTATAGAATTTTCATCAACTTAAAATTACTGCGTTAATTTCACACAATCATCATAATCATCTGCCAGCAATAGAATTATGACCACTCAAAAGCCTCAGTTGAAACACCCATTCTCGTATATACTTAAACTGTGCCAATTCACTTTCTGCCTTTTAGGTGTCAACTACTCTATGACCTCAAAACAACCCTCCGAACCTCAGTTTTTATCGCCTTTAAAATTGATCGCCATTACCGTACTCATCATTTCTATTGTTGAAGCCATCATCATGCTGGGATTCATGATGCTACCAGTTCTAACTCCGACTGGTGAACTGTTCGTTGATACCTTTTTTATGTCGATAGCCACACTGGCCGTTTTGTATTTTGCCATGTACATCCCAATGCAAAGGCACCTGAAATCACAAGCAGCTTTACAAGATGAAATTTACTATCGGGCGCTACACGACAACCTAACAGGCCTTCCTAACCGAGCCTTATTTACCGACCGAATGGATAATGAAATAGAGCGATCAAACCGGCACACAGGACAGTTTGTGCTCATCATTTTTGATATTGATCGCTTTAAAGAAATTAATGACACACTCGGCCATTATAATGGCGACAAATTACTTGCCCAGATCTCACAGCGCTTAAAAAATCACTGGCGAAAATCCGATACCATCGCTCGCTTTGGTGCTGATGAATTTTCAATCATGTTGCCAGGTGCCGACCAGGATGTTGCCATTATTGCGCTCGAAAAATTACAAAATTTTATTAAAGAACCCTACCACCTTGAGAATACGCCGCTTGAAATTGAAGTACATTGCGGTATTGCACTGTTCCCTGAGCACGGCGAAACTGCAACGCAGCTGATGCAGCATGCAGATACCGCCCTTAACAATGCAAAATCATTAGGCAAAGAATACGATGTCTACCAACAAGAAAATGATATCCATACTGTGCAGCGGCTATCCCTATTTGGTGAGCTGCGCCATGCCATTGAAAATGACGAACTTGTCTTACACTACCAACCGAAGCTCAATCTTTTAAATAAAAACATGCTGGAAGTTGAGGCTTTAATTCGATGGAACCACCCTACTCGTGGTTTTATTTGCCCTGATCAATTCATCCCGATTGCGGAACGCACTAACCTCATTAAGCCTCTCACCCTCTGGGTCATTGAAACCGCTTTCAAGCAAATAAAAAGTTGGCAGGAGCATGGCTTTAATATTCGTGTTGCGGTTAATTTATCGGCAAGAAATTTAAACGATCCCTCTATCGTAAACAGTTTCCGCGATATGATGAACACACTCAACATTCCACCAGATAGGTTGGTTGGGGAAGTCACTGAAAGTGCCGTCATGGCCGATTCAGAACGCTCCAACAACTTACTCAATGAACTACATGAGTTAGGAATAGACATATCCATTGATGATTTTGGCACAGGATTTGGCTCCCTTACGTACTTAAGAACACTGCCGATTAAAGAAATAAAAATAGACCAAAGCTTTGTTAAGGAGATTAATCGCAGTGAATCCGATCAACACATTGTTCAGTCACTCATTCAATTAGCTCACAACCTTAAGTTAACCGTAACAGCCGAAGGCATCGACTCTGAAGAGGTATACAACACATTAAAGCAGATGGGCTGTGATAAAATACAAGGATATTTCATCTGCAAACCGGTGCCTGCCGATGAGCTAGAAGCGGCCTATACCCATTTACTTAAGGAGGCCTAAGCACACACTATGAGCATTAGAAAAATCATGAGCCAGTCATTAACAACCATTAAGATGGATGACTCATTAGGCCATATACAAAAATTATTTAATCACTCACCCTTTCACCATTTATTGGTTGTGAGCAACCAGAAACTCGTTGGCATTATTTCTGATAGAGACCTATTTAAAGCATTAAGTCCAAATTTAGGGACAGGACATGAAAACACGAAAGACTTAGCTTGCCTTCGTAAAAAAGCCCATCAAATAATGGCAAGACACCCTATAACGCTTTTAGCTTCTGACAAAGTGCAAGAGGCCATCAAAATATTTAACGCCCACTCTATATCCTGCATCCCTATCACTGACAAAGAAGGCAAACCGATTGGCATGCTCAGTTGGCGAGACATACTCCGCTGCATCGAAAAGTAATATTCAAGCTGAGGTACCGGCAGCCATTATTGAAAAAGCGATAAATACCGCTTGAAATAGGCTTTCTCTGACTTTAATAACGTCTTAAGCGGGATATCGAGCGTTGCTTGTACTTTTTCACATGCATGCCTAAAGGCTTCAGTAAAATTGTCATCACTAATTGAGATATGTGTTTTCTTAGGATAACGAATTTTAAAGGCAGGATAACCACTTTCACGCACAACCAGCGTTAAATGCTTAATCATGCCGTCTTTTCGAATCGCTTGACTGCACTGTCTTTGTTTTCTGGCTTGGGATAATTGTTGCAACTTATGCTCAGATTGAGCCGGCATACAAGCGTCATCTAACCCTTCTAACTGGGTGTTCAATAGCCGTAATGTGCCCATAGACACATCTTTTGTTTCGCACCGCTTACCGTTGATGGTGTAGCTAACATTTAACAGCCCATTTTTTTGCGCTGTCACTGCCGCACTTGGGTCATTATGCTTTTGTTTTGTCAGCAATAAAAACTGTGACACGCTATCATTTATTTTTTTTATTTTTTTCATAAACGCATATTCGCTCAAATCACACCAGAAGTAGCCTTGTCCAATGAGGAATGAGTCTGAAGCGATGAGTTATTTCCAGTGAGAAGTGAGCCTAAAGAAATGGAGTGATAAGCGAAAAAACGTTCATGA
>JABHGC010000013.1 GCA_018672285.1 Methylococcales bacterium | reverse complement strand
TTATGCGTATCTTCACGCTTCTTAACCGCAGAACCTTTCGACTCTGATGCATCCAGCAATTCACCCGCCAAACGCTTAGCCATAGATTTTTCCCCACGCTTACGTGACGCATCTATTACCCAACGCATTGCAAGGGTGATTCGACGAACAGGCCGAACTTCAACTGGCACTTGGTATGTAGCGCCACCCACTCGACGCGACTTAACCTCAACAGAGGGCTTAACGTTCTCCAAAGCAAGCTCGAGAAGCTCAATCGCATCTCCACCTTTCTTTTGCCCCATAATTTCAAGCGCTTCATAGATGATCTTTTCTGCGACAGATTTTTTTCCACCGATCATGATCAAGTTAATGAACTTGGCTAACATTGCATTACCAAACTTTGGATCAGGCAATATTTCTCTTTTTGCGACGACTCTTCTTCTAGGCATAATCTCTAACCACTATTCCCTATTAACTCTTAGGCTTCTTAGTACCGTATTTTGACCGACCCTGCATACGACCATCAACACCAGAAGTATCCAAACTACCTCGAACGGTGTGATATCTCACACCTGGCAAATCTTTTACACGACCACCACGAATTAAAATAACCGAGTGCTCCTGAAGATTATGACCCTCACCACCGATATAAGTCGTAACTTCCATACCGTTTGTTAAGCGTACACGGGCAACTTTTCTCATTGCTGAGTTAGGTTTTTTTGGTGTTGTCGTATAAACACGAGTACACACACCACGACGCTGAGGACAGCCATTTAACGCGGGCACATTACTCTTTTCGACCTTGCGCTTTCTACCTTTTCTAACCAACTGATTGATTGTAGCCATCAAACACCTACTTTAACCAAATTCAAACAAAAAAAATTTTTACAATTATTGCAAAAATGCTTCAAAAAAATCTTATAGCTTCACGCAAAATTGAGACTTACCGCGGAGCGAAGCGGAAGTTTAGTCCCGCGGCAATTACAAGTCAAGCGCTATAAGCAGAGTTTGCCATTATTCTGAAATAAACATCCATTTCAAAGTAACAGCAAACACTAATTAATCCTTCACCTCTTCGCTGAGTGCTTGCTTCAGCTTTTGCTCAGCCTCTTCTTGCAACTCTTGCTTAGATTTTGTTGGTATTTCTACCTTAGGATTTTTTGCGAGTTTCTTACGCAAACGCTCATTATGGTACGTTAAGCCTGTTCCTGCAGGAACAAGTCGACCCACGATAACATTTTCTTTCAGACCGTTAAGATCATCCTTCAAACCCTTCACAGCAGCTTCAGTCAGAACCCTCGTTGTTTCCTGGAATGACGCAGCAGAGATAAATGACTCCGTCGCTAAAGATGCTTTAGTAATACCGAGCAATACAGGCAACCACTGTGCAGGTGCTTTGCCCTCAGCGACGATTTTATCATTCTCATCGAGCAAGGTGCTTTTCTCCACTTGATCGCCTTTCAGGTATAAAGTATCACCCTCATCGGTCACCATCGTCTTTCTAAGCATCTGACGCACAATGACTTCAATATGTTTGTCATTGATTTTTACACCTTGTAATCGGTACACATCTTGAATTTCTTTGACAACATAGCCTGCAAGCGTCTCTACCCCCTGCAACCTTAAGATATCATGCGGTGTCCGCTCGCCATCGGAGACAATCTCACCACGCTCAATATGCTCACCCTCAAAGATATTGATAGTTCGCCATTTTGGAATCAATTCCTCATAACGCTCACCATCAGACATTGTGATCACTAGCCGCTGCTTACCCTTAGTTTCCTTACCGAAACTAACAATACCGCTAACCTCTGCCATGATCGCAGGGTCTTTTGGCTTACGGGCTTCAAACAAATCAGCTACACGAGGCAAACCACCTGTGATATCTCTAGTTTTACTAGATTCTTGAGGTACACGAGCTATAAAGGAGCCAACTGTAACTTCACTCCCATCATCTAGACCAATAATCGCACCTGCTGGTAAATAGTAAGAAGCAGGGACTGTTGTATCAGGTATCATCAAGTCATTATCCTCTGCATCAACAAGTTTGATATGAGGCCGTAAATCTTTACCTGAACTTGGCCGCTGCTTAGGATCTGTTACAACTAGGCTAGATAGACCGGTTGTTTCATCAACTTTCACCTCAACTGTCACACCGTCAATAAAGTCTACAAAAAGAACTTTACCAGCTACCTCTGTAATAATTGGGTGTGTATGCGGATCCCAACTAGCCACTACCTGGCCAGCTTCCACCTTATCTTGATCATTAACGGTTAGTTCCGCACCATAAGGAATTTTATATCGTTCTTTCTCACGATTATGCTCATCAAGCACCGTTATCTCACCTGATCGTGATACCGCAATCGAGTTACCATTTGGCCTTGCTACAGTCTTAAGGTTATGAAGCCTGACAGCACCTGTCGTATTAATCTGAATGTTGTGAGCAGAAGCCGTACCTTGCGCTGCACCACCAATATGGAATGTACGCATTGTTAACTGTGTACCGGGCTCACCAATGGATTGAGCAGCAATAACACCTACTGACTCACCAATATTAACTCTATGGCCTCGAGCAAGGTCACGACCATAACAAGTCGCACACATTCCATATCGTGTTTGACACGTAACTGGGGACCGAACTTTCAACTCATCAACGCCCGAGAGATCCAACAAGTTCACACCAGCCTCATCTAATAGCGTGCCACTTTTAACAACTAACTCGTCCGTACCTGGCTTATAAACGTCGTTTAAGACAGTCCGGCCAAGAACTCGCTCACGCAATGGCTCTACAATGTTTCCACCTTCAATGACCGGCGACATTGTGAAACCTTCTGTTGCACCACAATCAATAGACGAAATCACTAAATCTTGAGCAACATCAACCAATCGTCTAGTAAGATACCCAGAGTTTGCTGTTTTTAGCGCAGTATCAGCCAAACCTTTCCGCGCACCATGAGTGGAAATAAAGTACTGCAGTACATCCAAACCTTCTCGGAAATTAGCTGTAATCGGTGTTTCAATAATAGAACCATCTGGCTTAGCCATTAATCCACGCATACCAGCTAATTGTCTAATCTGAGCATGAGAGCCACGGGCTCCAGAGTCCGCCATCATATAAATAGAGTTAAATGATGGCTGCTTAACCGTTTCACCCTCAGCATTCACGACATCTTCAGAACCCAACTCTTCCATCATCGAATTACCGACTTGGTCATTGATGTGCGTCCAAATATCGACAACTTTATTGTAACGCTCATTCTGGGTAACAATACCATCCGCGTATTGAGTCGCAATTTCCCTCACCTCTGCTTCAGCAGACGCAATAATCTTTTGCTTATCTTGCGGTATCACCATATCGCCAACACAAATAGAGACACCTGATAACGTCGAATATTCAAATCCTGTATACATTAACTGATCAGCAAAAATAACGGTTTCTTTTAAGCCCACTTTTCTATAACAAACATTAATTAAGTTAGAGATCGCCTTTTTACTCATCACTGTATTAACGTTCTCAAAAGCAAGCTTTTCAGGAAGTATCGTTGACAAAATCGCACGACCTACAGTCGTTTTAAAGCGAACAAGGTCTCGGGACTCTTCACCCGTATCACTGATTATTAGCTGGGGAATTCGAACTTCAATTCTAGTGCCTAGCTTAACGTCTCGACTATCATATGCTCTTTTTACCTCGGCAATATCCGCAAAGATCATTCCTTCACCTTGCGCATTAATACAATCTCTCGTCATATAATACAGGCCAAGCACGACATCTTGTGATGGCACAATAATTGGCTCGCCATTTGCTGGAGATAAAATATTATTAGTCGACATCATCAAGCTTCGCGCTTCAAGCTGAGCTTCGATTGACAAAGGCACATGAACCGCCATCTGGTCACCATCAAAGTCAGCATTAAATGCCGTACAAACTAATGGGTGCAATTGTATTGCCTTACCTTCAATCAATACCGGCTCAAACGCTTGGATACCCAATCGATGTAATGTCGGCGCTCTATTCAGCATGACTGGATGCTCTCGAATGACTTCTTCGAGTATATCCCAAACTTCTGAACCTTCCCGCTCGACTAATTTTTTAGCCGCTTTGATTGTGGTTGATAAACCACGCAGTTGTAACTTGCTAAACACAAAAGGCTTGAATAACTCTAAAGCCATCTTTTTAGGTAAACCACACTGATGTAATTTCAGGGTAGGACCAACAACGATGACTGATCGCCCCGAATAGTCAACACGCTTACCGAGCAAGTTCTGCCTAAAACGCCCTTGTTTACCTTTAATCATATCTGCTAGAGATTTAAGAGGACGCTTATTTGTACCGGTAATCGCTCTTCCGCGACGCCCATTATCCAGCAAAGCATCCACAGACTCTTGCAACATTCTTTTTTCGTTTCTGACAATAATATCTGGCGCATTTAAATCTAATAATCGCTTCAAACGATTATTTCTATTAATCACACGACGATACAAGTCATTTAAATCAGACGTTGCAAAACGCCCGCCATCAAGTGGCACTAATGGACGTAACTCAGGTGGCAGCACTGGAAGCACGGATAAAACCATCCACTCCGGCAAATTACCAGACATCGCCAAAGATTCCATAAGCTTTAAGCGCTTAGAAAGTTTTTTTATTTTCGTTTCAGACGTGGTACTCCCCACCTCTTCACGTAAAGACTTTACCTGCTCATCTAGTTTCAGCGAACTCAGCAGTTGAAACACCGCATCTGCGCCCATTCTGGCGTCGAATTCATCTCCATGCTCTTCTAACGCATCCAGGTACTGCTCATCATTCATGAGCTGACCACGTTCCATGGTTGTCATTCCACCGTCAATAACAACGAACGACTCAAAGTATAAAACACGCTCTATATCTTTTAAGGTCATGTCCAGCAATAAGCCAATTCTCGATGGAAGCGACTTTAAAAACCAAATATGCGCCACAGGGCTAGCAAGCTCAATATGCCCCATTCTTTCGCGCCGAACCTTTGCCAGAGTAACTTCTACGCCACACTTCTCACAGACAACACCACGATGCTTTAATCGCTTATATTTTCCACACAAGCATTCATAATCACTTACCGGTCCAAATATTTTCGCACAAAATAAGCCATCTCTCTCAGGCTTAAATGTCCGGTAATTAATTGTTTCTGGCTTCTTAACTTCACCATACGACCATGACCGTATCATTTCAGGTGAAGCTAACCCGATTCTAATTGAATCAAAATCTCGGCTTTGCCCTTGTTGTTTTAAAAGTTTAAGTAGATCTTTCAACGTCTTCTCCTGACCTATGAAACCACCAGATTATGACTGGGCAATTATTCTTGTTCTAACTCAATGTTTATACCAAGAGAACGAATCTCTTTCAGCAATACATTAAACGACTCAGGCATCCCCGCATCCATGTGCAAGTTACCATCAACAATATTTTTATACATTTTTGTCCGACCGTTAACATCATCAGATTTCACCGTCAGCATTTCTTGTAATGTATAGGCTGCGCCATAAGCTTCAAGCGCCCACACCTCCATCTCTCCGAAACGTTGACCACCAAATTGTGCTTTACCACCCAAAGGTTGCTGCGTAACAAGGCTATATGGCCCTGTGGATCGAGCATGCATTTTGTCATCAACCAAATGATTCAGCTTCAACATGTACATGTAACCGACAGTCGTCATTCGATCGAAAAGCTCACCTGTTCGACCATTAACCAATTGTGATTGCGCGGACTTATGAAGCCCTGCTAGCTCAAGCATACGCTCAATATCACCTTCAGACGCACCATCAAACACTGGCGTAGCCATCGGAACACCTTTTTTCAGGTTTCCTGCCAACTCAAGAATTTCACTATCACTGAAAGAATCTAAGTCTTCTATCTGACCGCTGGAGTTATATATTTTATCCAAGAAATCACGAACCTTAGAAACTTCCTCTTTAGCCTCAAGCATTTTGCCAATTTTTATACCAAGCCCTTTAGCTGCCCATCCTAAATGCGTTTCTAGTACCTGCCCAACATTCATACGAGAAGGTACACCCAGTGGGTTTAAGACGATGTCTACAGTAGTACCATCTTCGGTATAAGGCATATCCTCTATTGGTACGATCGTAGAGATAACCCCTTTATTACCATGCCTTCCTGCCATTTTATCACCGGGCTGCAAACGCCGCTTAACAGCAAGGTAGACCTTAACCATCTTCAGCACGCCTGGAGGTAGATCATCACCATTTGTAAGCTTATCTTTTTTCTCTTTGAATTTAGCTTCAAACTCTTCTTTCAACTGAGAGATAGCGAGTACAGATGATTTAACTTGCTCATTTAAATCCGCATCTTGAAGTGTTACTTCAAGAACATCATTATCTTCGAGTTTTGCCAAGTAATCTTCATCAATATCTTTACCAGTAACCAAACCTTTAGGACCGGTGTCGCCAGTATTACCGAGGAGCAATTTACGCAATCGCTCTAAGGCATCTTCACGCATTATTCGTAACTGCTCATCTAGATCTTTACGAATGCCTTTCAGCCCTTCTTGCTCAAGCTGCAATGCTCGTTGGTCTTTTTCAACACCATCTCTGGTAAAGATTTGAACATCAATTACGGTACCATCCATTCCGGAAGGAACTCGTAAAGAAGTATCTTTCACATCAGATGCTTTCTCACCAAAAATGGCTCTGAGTAATTTTTCCTCTGGTGTTAATTGCGTTTCACCTTTCGGCGTAACCTTGCCAACTAAAATATCACCTGTTTTAACTTCAGCACCAATATAGACGATTCCAGACTCATCCAACTTACTTAATGCGCCTTCACTCACGTTTGGTATATCACCACTAATTTCTTCAGGCCCAAGCTTTGTATCACGAGCCACACATGACATTTCTTCAATATGGATTGTCGTAAAGCGATCTTCTTTGACAACACGCTCCGAAATTAGGATAGAGTCCTCAAAGTTATAGCCATTCCAAGGCATAAATGCGATCAGCATGTTTTGACCTAATGCCAACTCACCTAAGTCTGTAGAAGGCCCATCAGCGAGTACATCGCCTCGAGTAATTGAGTCACCAGAAGATACAAGCGGCTTTTGATTGATACAGGTGTTTTGGTTTGAACGGGTATACTTGGTTAAATTATAAATATCGACACCCGCTTCACCCGCTTCAGTCTCATCATCTTTTACCCGCACAACAATTCGAGCACCATCTACTGATTCAATGTAACCGCCACGTTTTGCAACAACTGTCACACCTGAATCTGTGGCTACTGACCGCTCCATACCGGTTCCAACGAGTGGTTTTTCGGCACAAAGTGTCGGTACAGCTTGACGCTGCATGTTTGACCCCATCAAAGCACGGTTAGCATCATCATGCTCTAAGAATGGAATGAGTGATGCTGCAACAGACACAATCTGTTTAGCAGAAACATCCATATACTCAACTTTACCAGGTGTAAATAACGCAAATTCATTTAAATGCCTGCAAGAAACCAGCTCATCTAAGAGCAAACCGTCCTCATTGACCGTTGCGTTCGCTTGTGAAATAACAAATCGACCTTCCTCAATAGCAGAAAGATACTCAATATCATCGGTCACTTTGTTATCAACCACTTTACGGTATGGTGTTTCTAAAAAGCCATACTCATTTGTCCGCGCGTAGACAGATAATGAGTTAATCAAACCAATATTAGGCCCCTCAGGAGTCTCAATAGGACAGACGCGACCATAATGTGTTGGATGAACGTCTCTGACTTCAAAACCTGCTCGCTCACGAGCTAGACCACCAGGGCCTAATGCCGATACACGGCGTTTATGAGTTACTTCTGATAGCGGGTTGTTTTGATCCATAAACTGCGACAACTGGCTTGAACCAAAGAACTCTTTAATTGCAGCAGAGACAGGTTTAGCATTGATTAATTCCTGAGGCATTAAGCCCTCAGATTCCGCTAGAGATAGGCGCTCTTTTACAGCACGCTCAACCCGAACCAAACCAACTCTAAATTGGTTTTCCGCCATTTCACCAACACTTCGAATTCTACGGTTACCCAAGTGATCAATATCATCAACAATGCCATTACCATTTCTGATATCAATCAGCACCTTAAGCACCTCTAAGACATCTTCATTTGACAAGGTACCTTTATCTTTATCTGATTCTTTACCTAAGCGCATATTAAATTTCATACGACCTACGGCAGAAAGGTCATACCTTTCATCGGTAAAAAATAAATTATTAAATAAATTTTGAACAGCATCCTTTGTTGGTGGCTCACCAGGGCGCATCATACGATATATTTCTACTTGAGCTTCAAGCTCAGATGCTGTTGGGTCAATTCTTAAAGTAGAGGAAATATAAGGACCATGGTTCAAGTCATTAGTAAAGATCGTGTCAATTGTCTTTATAGACGCCCCAAGGAAAGCGGTGATCAACTCTTCAGTGATTTCATCATTTGCAGCAGCAATCACTTCACCTGTTGACTCGTCAACTACATCTTTTGCTAACGTCTTACCAATTAAATATTCATGGGGAACGGTCAGTTTTTCAAGCCCAGCTTTCGCCATTGCCCGAATATGTTTTGCACTTACTTTTCGCCCTGCTTCAACTAAGACCTCACCATTAAGCTGCAGGTCAAAAGTGGTCGTTTCACCACGTAACCGATCAGGAACAAGATCAAAAGTAACTGTTTCTTCTTGGAGTTCGTAAGAAATTTTTTCAAAAAAGATATCAAGCATTTGCTCGTTATCTAGCCCCAATGCACGCAAGAATATTGTTGCTGGTAATTTTCTGCGCCGATCAATACGGGTGTAAATACAATCTTTTGCATCATATTCAAAATCTAACCAAGAGCCACGATATGGGATAACCCGTGCAGAGAAGAGCAACTTGCCTGAGGAGTGAGTCTTACCTTTATCATGGTCAAAAAATACGCCTGGTGATCTGTGCAACTGTGAAACAATTACCCTTTCAGTACCATTAATCACAAAAGTACCGTTATCTGTCATGAGCGGCATTTCACCCATATAGACTTCTTGTTCCCGGATATCTTTAATTACTTTTGAATTAGCAGGTGCGTCTTTGTCATAAATTTTTAAACGGACTTTAACTCGCAGCGGTGCGGAATAAGTTGCACCACGCAACTGGCATTCTTTAACATCAAATACAGGCTTACCTAAGCGGTAACTCACATATTCTAGTTCTGCATTGCCGTTGTAACTTTTTATCGGGAAAACAGATTGAAACGCAGCATGCAAGCCAACATCTTTGCGAATTGGTTGACCCTGAACACCCTGTTGCAAAAAGGTTCTATATGAGTCGATTTGGATAGCAAGTAAGAATGGTACATCGAGAATATCATTACGCTTGCCGAAATCGTTTCGAATTCTTTTTTTCTCAGTATAAGAGTAGGTCATCATGACTCCCCGGGATAAAATGCGAGTATGCAATTAAAAAGAGATATAAACAGGGAAAGGCCGACAGAGGACACTGCCGGCCTTATCTAACACTATATTATTATTAGCGTTATTTGATTTCAGCTGTACCACCAGCTTCTTCAATAGCTTTCTTAATTGTTTCAGCTTCGTCTTTATCAACACCTTCTTTAACAGCAGCAGGTGCGCTTTCGACTAAGCCTTTAGCTTCCTTAAGGCCTAAACCTGTAATTCCGCGAACCGCTTTAATAACGCCAACTTTTGCAGAACCAAAACCAGTTAACATTACGTTAAATTCGGTTTGCTCTTCTGCAGCAGCAGCTTCACCACCAGCGGCAGGAGCAGCAGCAACAGCAGCAGCTGCTGAAACACCAAATTTCTCTTCCATATCACTGATTAATTCAACAACTTCCATAACACTCATGTTTGAAATTGCTTCTAAAATATCGTCTTTTGAAACGCCCATGTGTAACTCTCCTGAACTTTATAAATTTGTTTAAAATTAAGCTTTAGATTCTTTAACTGCCGCTAAAGTGCGTACCATTTTCGCAGTTGGTTCGTTTAATGTACGAACAAACTTCTCAATTGGTGCCTTCATAACCGACATCAAGATACTGATACTCTGATCATAAGTAGGTAGACTTGCCAACCTATCCAAATCAGATGCACCCATTACCTTGCCACCAATGGAAACAACTTTAACTTCCATTGCTTTATTTTCTTTCACAAAGCTTTTGATAACGCGAGCAGCACAACCTGGATCAGCCTGTGAAAAGGCAAGTATCAAGGGTCCTGTCAAGTGATCAGCCATGCATTCAAACTCAGTACCAACCATGGCTCTCTTAGCAAGTGAGTTTTTAACCACCTGTAAATGAACACCTTGACTGCGGGCCTCAGCACGTAACTGTGTTAAGTCTGTAGCTGTAACCTGCTTATACTCAGCTGCGACAACTGATAATGCAGTCGAAGCCACTTCTGCTACTTCTGCTACAATTGCCTTTTTTTGCTCTAGATTAAGTGCCATATATGGTCACCTCCCAACTTGTAGCCAAATAACAAATGGCTACTGTTCATTTTCCGGAGCTAAACATGACGACATGTTAAGTTCAGCTTCCGTCTACGTAGGAAAATTAAGCGATATTTTGCACCTACGGTCTCGGACAGTTGTGCATAAAGCACAAGCTATTCCAATTCTTTAAAGCTCTAAACTTGCCTGATCAACCAACAGGCCTGGACCCATTGTGCTTGATAAGGAAATTTTCTTAAGATAGATACCTTTTGCAGAAGATGGCTTTCCTTTCTTCAGGCTTTGGATAAGCGCTTCTAAATTCTCTTTAATAGAGTTCGCTTCAAAATCAATTTTACCAATTGAGCAATGAATAATGCCGGCTTTATCTGTCCTGTATCTAACCTGACCTGCTTTAGCATTTTTTACTGCGGTAGCAACATCAGGTGTTACAGTACCCACTTTAGGGTTCGGCATTAAACCACGCGGGCCTAAAATTTGGCCTAACTGACCTACAACTCGCATTGCATCAGGTGATGCAATTACAACATCAAAGTCCATTTTTCCAGACTTAACATCATCAGCCAAATCATCCATGCCAACTATATCTGCACCAGCAGCCTTAGCAGCCTCAGCATTTGGCCCTTGAGTAAATACGGCCACTCGAACAGTTTTACCCGTTCCATTTGGCAGTACCGTCGCGCCACGAACTACTTGATCTGATTTACGAGGGTCAACACCTAGGTTCACACAAACGTCGATTGCTTCAGAAAATTTCACAGTAGATAGTGATCTCAACAATTCAACTGCTTCAGCAATTGGATACGCCTTACCCGATTCTATTTTTTCACTAATTAATTTTGCACGTTTTGAAAGCTTAGCCATTGGTTACCCCTCCACATCCACGCCCATACTACGAGCGCTACCAGCAATAATATTAACCGCTGAATCCATGTCAGAAGCATTCAAATCAGCCATTTTAGTTGTTGCAATCTCTTCTAATTGTGCACGCGTAATCACACCAACTTTATCTGTATTCGGAACACCACTGCCTTTCGTAATACCCACTGCTTTTTTAATCAAGATTGACGCAGGTGGTGTTTTAGTAATAAAAGTAAAACTTCGATCACTATAGACACTGATTACAACAGGTATTGGAAGGCCTTTTTCCATTTTCTGCGTTTTGGCATTAAATGCTTTACAGAATTCCATAATATTCACACCATGCTGACCTAATGCAGGACCAACTGGAGGACTAGGATTTGCTTCGCCTGCTTTTACTTGTAGCTTAATATAAGCTTCTATCTTCTTAGCCATTCTATACTCCTTGGGTTCAAACGCTCTTCAGCTCCCCTTAGCTTTTTTCAACCTCGCCAAAACCCAATTCTACAGGTGTTGATCGACCAAAAATTAGTACAGCCACTCTCAAGCGGCTTTTTTCGTAATTAACTTCTTCTACGACGCCACTGAAATCAGCAAATGGCCCATCAGTAACTCGAATAACTTCCCCAGCTTCAAACAATATTTTCGGCCTAGGTTTATCAACACCATCTTCAACCCGTTGAAGTATTGCTTCTGCTTCTTTTTCTGTTATGGGTGCAGGTCTATCTCCTGTTCCGCCAATGAATCCAAGAACCTTTGGCACATCTTTTACTAAATGCCAACTCTCATCATTCATTTCCATCTGAACCAAAACATAACCAGGGAAAAATTTACGCTCACTCTTTCTTTGGTTGCCAGCTCGCATTTCAACAACTTCTTCTGTTGGCACTAAAATTTCACCAAACGAGTCATCAAGACCAGCACGCACCACTCGCTCTTCTAAAGCAGCTTTTACTTTTGCTTCAAAACCTGAGTAAGCATGAACAACATACCAACGCTTTGCCACTTTACACCCTACCCTCTACCAGTTAGGTAGCCAACGGCAACCAATAAGAAACTATCAACAATCCATAGCATTAACGCCACGACAATTACCATTGCAATAACTATCAGTGTTGTTTGAATTGTTTCAGCCCTTGTTGGCCATACAACTTTCCGAACCTCAGTTCTAGCATCTTGGGCAAATCCCCAAATACGCTGGCCACGATCTGTCTGCAAAGCAATAAAACCTGCTATCACTATCGCGATAACTATTACCCCCACACGAACCAAAGCATTCAACTCAGGAAATGAATAAAACATGATAATAGACGCCAAAAATACCGCGAGAGCAGCTAGGAGTTTTATTCGATCAGCACCTACGCTGCTATTTTCTTTCGCACTCATTCGCACAAATACCCACAATATAAATGGCAGGCCAGGAGG
>JABHGC010000014.1 GCA_018672285.1 Methylococcales bacterium | reverse complement strand
TAGCACACCTTACTCCGCTTGTGGCGTTGAAATCAATCTTTTTTCGGGTCATCGAATATATGATTTTAATGCGTTTAAAAAAAATATTCTAAAGCCCTCTAGTGCATCATCTATCTATATTAAGCGAATTATTCCTAATATTCAGCGGTTACATCACTATGGGTTAAGCTTTGAAGATTTTCAGGATATGCTGCAGAAAAGTGACTCTCTAAGTACTTTTTCACATTATTTTGAACAACAATTTTTGGCCTTACGGGGAAAACCTGCTGACAGCATTTTGTTTGAGGAGACACCTCAAAATATAAATACGATAGAGGCGTTCTTAGGGGCATTTCCTAAATCTTATTTTGTGCATTTAGTTCGTAACCCGATTTATGTTTACCCATCACTTTTAAAAAGAAATTTTCCGCCTTTTGTTGCGTTATTAACTTGGTTATTTGATGTGGCTAAATATGTTAAGCACATTGAACATGAGCGGACTATTTGTCTTCGCTATGAGGATTTAGTACAAGATCCTTTCACTGAAACCGCCCGGTTGGTATCGGCTATTTCAGGTAAGCAGGTCTCCGCAACCTTGGTTGAACAGGGTTACCAACATAATGGTTACCGGCAGCAGCATTCATTGAAAGTAAGCAGTTGGGGAGTGCGTGAATACGGCACTGTTAAAAATGCAAATCATAAAATTTTGTCAGAGCCAGAAAAGGCAGCGTTGTCTCAGTTATACCATGTCAAAATTTCTGATGCGGCTGCAGAGTATTATAATATTTCTCCGTTGTCGTTTAAGAATGCAATAGAAATTTTTGGTTACACTGATGATATTGCCAAGATTGTACCTTGTCATGAGCAAAGAAAGATAAGTCGAACACGTTCAGATACGCAATCTTTAATGAAAAAATGGTTGGTTGACCGGCTTTACCATCACGCAAAAATGTCAGATATGGCTATGTATGTGAACCCTATTGAGTATCTCTAGTTTAAAATCGTTATGCAGTCGTGTTGGCGTTCTGACGGCAGGGTCAGTCATTGCGTATGTGATCGGTGCCGTGAACCTTTTGATCATGGTGATGTTGTTTCATCAGGCAGCCGTTGGTCATTATAGTGTTTTCCTTTCTTATGCTGTCATTGCATCGACTTTCTCAGTTCTGGCTTATGATATTGCGTTGCAAAACGTGACTGAAGAGGAGATTCCTGCATTGCTGTTAGGTTGTCTACTGGCCTTATTGTTTGTCTTACTTGTGTTATTTTGTATGTTTGAAATGGTACAAACGGCGTATTCTGGGGCAATTTTACTACAGGTTTTTTCTCTGGCGCTGTATAAACTGTCGGAGATGCTTAATATTCGTCAACATAAAACGCTGTTAATGGCACAATTTCGTATCTTACCGCACTTCATTATGTTGGGGTTACTCGTAACATTGGTTATGGAAGGTGAGGCGGTTACTTTTTTGATCTGGTTGCATGTATGGGTATTTTTTTTCTGCGCCTTGTTGTATGCCTTTTTGTCAGTAGTGCCACACCTTGCTTTGGTGAGGTGGAGGGGCGTGTTGACCCAGCTTCGCCAGCATCGGCACAACCCGCTACTTGTATCACCTGCTGATTTTTTGAATACTGCGGCTTATCAGTTGCCCGTTATTGTTATAGAACACTATTTCCATGCGAGTATTGCAGCACAATATGCCATTGTTTTGCGCTTTTGTTTTGCCCCGGTGAATATTATCGGTTCTGCGATCGGGCAGGTTTACCATGGTGAGTTAGCCAGGGTGCGACGTTTATCCTTATCAGAATTTCAGCCTAGATTTAGGCAGATTAATGTTATTCTATGGGGGCTAGGGGTTGTTATTGGTGCCGTTATTTATGCGGTTTTTCCGGTGCTGTACCCTATTTTTCTTGGTGATGGCTGGGAGATGGCCGGACAGTTTACAAAAATTTTATCGCCGTTGTTTTTGCTGATGTTGGTGGTTGCCCCTTTAACGGTGACCTTTTATGTTTTTGAAAAGCAGCAGTATTTTTTCTATACACAGCTTTGGTATTTTATTATTTCAGCCGCATCCTTTGGTGTTGCCGTTTTTTCTAATCACCTTATTGATGGTGTGATGTTGTTCTCTGGATTGTCTGTCATCCGCTATCTGTTCATTTATTCAAAGGTATTACACCTTTCGCGGGTATTGTAAATATGTGCGGATATATTGCCATTGTTGCCGGCGATAAAATTGATGTTTCTCAGTCAGTGCTGGCGAGCCTTAAGTTAATTAACCATCGTGGCCCTGATGATGAAGGTGTTGCTGTATTTGATCATCATGGTGCTGTTACCGTGATGAGTAGCCAAGACACTCAGGCACAAGCGCTTCAAGATTTACCGGATTCAATTGCTGTGCAACCGATGGGGTCAATGTCTGGGAAACTCGGGTTTGGTCACCGCCGTTTATCCATAGTTGATTTATCGGCTCAAGGTCATCAGCCGATGTTTTCCGAGGATGGTCGTTATAGCATTATTTTTAATGGCGAAATTTACAATTATTTAGCATTGAAAGAAAGCTTAATAAAAGTTGGGTTCCTTTTTCGTTCGGATACTGATACAGAAGTGTTATTGGCAGCCTATCAGCACTGGGGGGAGCGCTGCCTAGATAAGCTCAATGGGATGTTTTCTTTTGTGATTGCTGATGTCAGGGCAAAAACAGTATTCATCGCAAGAGATCGGTACGGTGTTAAACCTTGTTATTATTGGTTTTCACCCTTGGGTTATTGGGCGGTTGCTTCAGAAATTAAGCAGTTCACAGTGTTGCCAGGCTGGCGAGCTAAGCTGAATGCTCAAAAAGCGTATGATTATTTAAACTGGAGTTTATCTGATCATACCAGCGAAACTTTATTTCAAGGGGTATTTCAGCTCCCTGCAGGATGTTGTGTCACGGCCAGTTTTCTTGAGCCTACAAGCAATTTGGCTATTCGGCAGTGGTACCATACCCCATCTGCTCAGCATGATATGACTTTTGATGAAGCTTCATCGCACTTTTATGATTTATTATTAGACTCTGTGACTTTGCGTTTGCACTCCGATGTCCTGGTCGGAACTGGTTTGTCAGGGGGGTTAGATTCGTCTTCTATTGTGTGCTTAGTTGATCAATTGATGACGGGGAAAACGCACCAAACATTTTCTTCTTGTTCTCACAACCCGGCGTTTGACGAAAGGTCGTATATTCAGCAGGTCGTTAAGCAAACAACGGTAAATCCTCATTATGTCTTTCCCGATTTAGGGCAGTTATTGTCTGAGTTAGGTAGTATTGTCTGGCACCAAGATGAGCCATTTCACACGACCAGTATTTTAGCTGAATGGCAAATTTATCAAACAGTGGCAGCCAGTGGTGTGAAGGTAACTTTAGATGGGCATGGCGCGGATGAAACACTGGCGGGGTATCATGCTTTTTTTGCAGCAAGACTTGCGGGTATGTTCAATCAAGCGAAATTTTCTACGCTTTTTTCTGAAATGGGCGCAATACATAATGTTCATCAATATTCCTATTTAGGTTTGGGCATGCAAATGATGAACATGCTGTTGCCAGAAGCGATTAGGCAGCCTTTGAGGCGGTTGTCAGGAAAAATGTCAGCGTCTATAGATTGGATGAATTGTGCTCAGCTTGGGGTTGAGCCTGTAGACCCTTATCAGCAGTTAGGGGTTAAAAGTCAGTCAGTACAACAATTGTCTCAAGTTCAACTGGGTGCAACCAGCTTACCGGTACAATTACACTGGTGTGACCGAGATTCAATGGCACACTCTGTGGAAAGCCGCGCACCGTTTCTGGATCATCGGTTGGTCGACTTTATATTGAGTTGTCCTGATGATTTTAAATTGAAACGTGGCGTGACAAAGCGAATACTGCGGCAATCAATGGAAGGTGTTTTGCCCAAGGGTATTCAAAACCGTGTGAGCAAGATGGGGTTTGTCACGGCTGAATCTGAATGGGTAAGGTCGCAACCGGAGTTTTTTTCGTTGCAATTAGAGCAAGCTATTGAGAAATCACATGGCGTTCTGAATCATAAAGCCTGCCAGGTTGGTCAAGACATTTTATTGGGGAAACAGCCTTATCAAAGTTCGCTTTGGCGAATGATTTGCTTTGGTGAATGGATGCAGCAGTTTAAGGTCGCAGTATGAGTAAACCAATTGCCATTGTGGACTATGGAATGGGCAATGTTGGATCAATTTACAACATGCTCAGAAAAATTGGGATTAAAGCGAAAGTTGTCAGCGAGCCTGAGCAGCTATTACAAGCTTATAAGATTATTTTCCCTGGTGTGGGTGCTTTTGATGCAGGTGTGAAGCAATGTCGCTCTTCTGGTTTTTGGGATGTATTGCAGGAAGCTGTGTTAGAGCAACAAATACCCATTCTAGGCATTTGTTTGGGTATGCAGTTAATGGCAGAATCGAGTGAGGAGGGGAGGCTGCCTGGGTTTGCTTGGGTGGATGCAGAGGTGGTGAAGTTTATTGCAACAGATGATCTTAAGGTGCCTCATATGCGCTGGAATACGGCTACGCTTGAGCAAGAAACGCCATTGTTTTCGTGTACAGAAGAGGAAAAATACTACTTTATTCACTCATATTATGTGCACTGCAGGCAAGCGTCAGATATTTTAGCAACAACGCGTTATGGCAATCAGTTTGTCGCAGCCTTTCAGCATGAAAATATATTAGGTGTGCAGTTTCACCCTGAAAAAAGTCATCGGCATGGTATGGCATTTCTAAAGCAGTTTGCTGAAGTGTTTTCACCATGAGAGGGTCTCGAGTTATTCCGGTATTATTAATTTCTGATCGGGAAATGATTAAAACACGGCAGTACAAAAAACCAGTCTATGTTGGGGATCCATTAAATATTATTCGAATATTTAATGATAAAGAAGTCGATGAATTGATGATTATCGATATTGGTAAGTCCAAAACCAAAGTTGATCCAGATTATGATTATATTCAGCAAATGGCTGAGGAGTGTTTTTTACCTTTGTGTTATGGAGGGGGGGTTAGCTCTATTGAGCAGATGCAGAAAATTTATCAGCTTGGTGTAGAAAAAATTGCCCTGAATCTTTCTGTCCACGAACAGCCCAATTTTATTAAAGACGCAGTGAGTATTTTTGGTAGTCAAAGTGTTGTGGTCAGTATGGATGTGAAGTCTAATTGGCGTAAAGTACAGCAGGTGGTTAAAACGGCACCAAAAATTCGTGCGACATCCTGGGCGCCATTAGAATATGCTGAGTTTGTGGCTTCCTTAGATGTCGGGGAGCTATTGGTGAATGTGATTGATCGTGAAGGGTGTTATTGTGGTTATGACCTAGTTTTACTAAAGGCTATTTGCCAGTCGTTGAAGATACCTGTGATCATCAATGGTGGAGCTAGTAGCGTTGATGATTTTGTGGCCGCAGTCGATGTTGGGGCTTCAGCAGTTGCAGCAGGGTCAATGTTTATATTTACAGGTAAGCATCAAGCGGTGTTGGTGAGTTATCCACCGCAGTCTATTTTAAATAAAAAATTACAGTAGAAAGTACATGAGCGAAACAATGTGTAGTCGATGCATTATGGATACCTCTGACCCAGGTATTACGTTTGACAGTGATGGTGTGTGCAATCACTGTGCAAAGCATGATGAATTAGCAAGCCAGCTACCGAAGAGTAAAGCCGAATCAGAAAAACGCTTACAGCACGTTGTTGATACGATGAAGGCTTATGGTAAAAATAAGCCTTATGATTGCTTGTTGGGGATTAGTGGTGGCGTTGATAGCTCATATATGGCTTATTTAGCACACCAATACGGTCTGAGGCCGTTAGTTGTTCATTTTGATAATGGTTGGAACTCTGAGCAAGCCGTGCAAAATATCGAGCAAATCGTGTCTCGGTTAGGCTTTGATTTGCAAACGACGGTTATGCACTGGGAGGAATTTAAAGACTTGCAGCGCTCTTTTCTTAAGGCATCTGTCATTGATATCGAGCTGTTAAGTGACAATGCAATCATTTCTACAATGTTTCAGTTGGCAAAAAAAAATAACATTAAATATATTTTGAGTGGCCATAATGTGGTGACAGAAACGCACTTGCCTGATGCTTGGACGTGGATGAAATACGATGTTAAAAATATTAAAGCCATCCATAAACAATTTGGTCAAAAGAAGCTAAAACATTTCCCTTTGATGAATATTTTTTCGTTCGCATGGCAACAAACATTTGCCGGTTACCAATTTATCCGCTTTCTTGATTTGGCGATGTATAACAAATTTGAGGCCATTGAGGTGCTTAAAAATGAGTTGGGTTGGAAAGAATATGGTGGTAAACATACTGAATCAATATTTACGCGATTTTATCAATATCATATCTTGCCGGCTAAGTTCCATGTCGATAAACGGCGTTCTCACTTGTCGAGTATGGTGTGCTCAGGGCTAATTGATCGGGAGCAAGCTTTGGCCGATATTCAGCAGCCATTTTATGATGAACATGAGTTAGAAAGTGATCTTACGTATGTCGCAAAGAAGCTTGAGTTTACTGTTGCTGAGTTGGAAGAAATTTTACGTAGTCCGCCTAAATCGCATTTAGCTTACCCTTCTGAGTTAGGTGTTTATAACCAAATTCGTAAAATTAAACGACTGGTTTACGGCAGTAAAACACCGGGAATTGTGTCGTGAAAATATGTACGATTGTTGGTGCTAGACCTCAGTTCATCAAGGCCTCAATGGTGTCTCGCGCGCTGCGAAGTGCTGATCATGATGAAGTGATTATTCATACGGGGCAGCATTTTGACGCCAATATGAGTGAGATATTTTTTCAGCAAATGGGTATCCCAAAACCGAGTGTTTGTTTGAATATCGCTAACTTGTCACATGGTGCGATGACCGGGAGAATGTTAGAACAGATTGAAAAGCAATTTTTACATGTGAACCCCGATTTGGTTGTTGTTTATGGTGATACCAATAGCACATTAGCTGGGGCATTGGCCGCGGCTAAAATGAATATTCCCATTGCCCACGTTGAGGCTGGCTTACGCAGTTTCAATTGGCAAATGCCTGAAGAAATTAATCGTGTTTTAACTGACCGAGTTAGCCAATATCTGTTTTGTCCAACGCAAACGGCGGTTGAGAATTTACATCAAGAAGGTTTCTCAAAAATGCCCTGTCAAATTCATCAAACAGGGGATGTGATGTTAGATGCGGCGCTGTTTTATGGGCAATTTTCTGAGCCAGTGAAAGGGTTGGACGTGGCTGAGCAAGCATATGTGGTGGCAACGGTGCATCGTCAAGAAAATACTGATGACCCTGAGCGCTTAAAAGCCATTTTTCAAGCTTTAGATAAAATTCACTGTGAGCAACACGTTGTGATGCCTATTCATCCAAGAACGAAACAGCGGCTAGAAGGGCTCGGTATTCAAACCAAAATCACCTTGATTGAGCCGGTGGGTTGCTTGCAAATGTTTTGTCTACTACAGCATTGTCAGTCGGTTTTAACGGATAGTGGTGGCTTACAGAAAGAGGCCTATTTCTTTTCTAAACCCTGTATTACCTTACGAGAGCAAACTGAGTGGGTTGAACTTATCACCGCAGGCGTGAATGTGTTGGTCGGTAGTAATTCGAGCGCAATCTATGGCGCATGGCAGAATATGCGTGATTGCGTTGTGAGTCAGGATAAAATGCTCTATGGTAATGGTTCCGCTGCAACTGAAATTGCGAATATTCTCCGGCAGTAAGACTTGCTAAAAACAACGTTGATATGCGTATTCTGATCATTTCATTTTTCTTTCCGCCTTATAATGCAATTGGTGCTGTAAGAGTTGGTAAAGAAGCTAAATATTTAGCCGCGCTAGGGCACGAAGTTCGTGTTATTACGGCTTCAGATCAAACCTTACCTAAAACTCTTCCTTTAGAAATACCAGAAGAATGTGTGCGTAGAACATCGTGGTTTAATGTTAACAAAATTGTCGAATTTATCTTTAACCGAAAGAAAGTTGCTGCGACAGGCTATTCAGCCAGCGTTCAAAAATATGGGCTGTTAAGAAAATTAGCGTATTTGTATAAAGTGGTTGTTAATTTACCTGATGGTCAAATTGGTTGGTACCCGTACGCAGTTGCTGAGGGTGGTCGTGTTATTAAAACGTGGCAACCTGATGTGATCTACGCCAGTGCGATGCCGGTAACTTCTTTGCTGGTTGCCAAGCGTTTGTCAAAAAAGCATCAAATTCCTTGGGTTGCTGAAATGCGGGACCTGTGGATGGATAACCCCTACTTAGACTATTACCCTCGTTGGCGAGGATGGTATGAATTGAGGCTTGAGAAAAAAGTCATGAGCACTGCCAGTGGCATGGTCACCATCTCACAGCCGCTAGTTGATACCTTAGAAAAAAAATATCAGTGTCCTGTGTGCTTGGTTACCAATGGCTTTGATCCAGATGACTTTGCTAAAACTGTACCCGAAAGGGTGCAGGATAACGACGTTTTGCACATTGTGTATACCGGAATGATCTATCTTGGCAAGCGGGACCCATCGCCGTTATTTGAGGCAATTGCAGCGCTAGGTGATTTAAAACAGTCTATTAAAGTGTCTTTTTATGGTCGTTACTTAACGACAGTCAGTGCTTTAGCGCATGAATTTGGGGTAGCGTCTCAGGTGGAGGTGCATATGCCGGTTGCCTATAATGAGGCCTTACTATTACAGCAACAGGCTGATTTATTATTGTTATTGCTTTG
>JABHGC010000078.1 GCA_018672285.1 Methylococcales bacterium | reverse complement strand
ATTCAGGTGTTTATAGGTCATATTGGCCTCTGTAATGTGTTTGGTAGCTTATTACTTTACACCTGAGTCTTACTTTACTCTATAGGTGTTTTTATTTAGCTACGACCAGAGGTCATGCACTTATCATACGAATTCAGGAATATTAATTTTAGGAAATGCAATAGAGTCACCGGGTTGGTTGGAGATCGGCATACCTTGGTGCAGTTTGTCGATACTGTCAGCAACAGATTGGCCTCGGCTGTAGCGGTCGCTAGGTTCTTTGGCTAAAAGCCGGTCAAGGAGGGGTTGTAATGGTTTATTGTTGCCCTCTAATCTTGGGACAGGTGATTGTACATGCTTAAGTACAGTCCCAATGACGGAAGTGGACCTATAAGGGACCTCGCCTGTGAGCATTTCGTACAGTAAAATACCTAAGCTGTAAATATCTGCGCGGCCGTCTAAGGGGTGGTCTTGTGCTTGCTCAGGGCTCATGTAAAAAGGGGTACCCATGACTAAGCCTGTAGATGTAAGTCCTTGATCCATATCGGCTTGCTTGGCAATGCCAAAATCTGAAATTAAGGGGGTTCCATCTTCTCGAAATAAGATATTCCCAGGTTTTATGTCTCGGTGGATAATGCCATTGACATGGGCATAATCTAGACCAATGGCGATTTGTTGAATTATTTCAAGTGCTTGGTCAGCTGTCAGCCCTTGTTTGATGCGCTCAGCCAAATCGCCATTTTTGATGTACTCCATGGCTAAGAAAGGGGTGTTGGTTTCTGTGCTAATGCCAAGGTCATAGGTGGTGAGAATGTTGGGGTGCTGAAGGCTAGCAATGATTCTGCCTTCCGATAAAAATCGCTCAATGAACCCAGGCGTCTGAGATAGGGTTTCATCCATACACTTTAGTGCGACCTGGCGGTTAAGCAATTCATGGCGAGCGAGGTACACCGTAGCCATGTTGCCACTGCCGAGTATTCGTTCAATTTTATAGCCGGGAATTGTAATCACGTTAATGTCGTTTATTGGGTCGTTCTATTAGTATAGAAGAAAACACCGTAAAGGCTACTTTTGGCAGACTGTACAAAAATAGGTGGCACGTTGCCCTAACTTAGTGCAGGTAATGGGTTTTTTACAAACAGGACAGGGTTTGTTGGCTTTATCGTAAACTAAGTGTGAAAACTGGAAGTAACCTGGCTTGCCGTCGCTGTTATAAAAATCATTTAGGGTTGAACCCCCTGCTTCTATTGCTTCAGAGAGGGTTGTTTTTATTTGCTCAACTAAATGTTCATAGCGCTTTAAGCTGATTTTTCCTGCTTGACGCTTAGGGTGAATCCCTGCTTTAAACAGTGCTTCATTCGCGTATATATTGCCGACACCAACAACGATTTTCCCGTCCATGATGAATTGTTTGACACTGGTTTTTCGCTGTCGTGATTTTAGGTATAGCGTGTCAGGCGTAAATTCAGTACTTAATGGTTCAGGGCCTAAATGAGTGATTAACGCATGGCATTCAATATTTTTACTCCAATGGATCGAGCCAAATCGGCGAGGATCTCGGTATCGGAGTAGTTCACCGCTGGAAAGGGCAATATCGACATGGTCGTGGAAGCTTGCAGGAATGCTTGGGGAGACGATAGATAAGGTGCCTGTCATACCAAGGTGCACCATGAGCGTGCCATTGCTTGTATCGATTAAAATGTATTTAGCTCTACGCCTTACGCCAGTAATGGTTTGATTTTTTAGATGTTTTTTAAGGCTAGGGGTAATTGGCCAGCGTAATTTGGGTTGCCGCACAGTGACATTGGTAATTTGGGTCTGTTCTATGTGTGGGCGAATACCACGGCAGGTAGTTTCGACTTCGGGTAATTCTGGCATGGCGCCTCACGAAAACTATGGCATTAACTGGGAAAGAATCTCAGGGCTTAAGTAGTAACGAATAGCAGGTTTTAACCGAGTTAGTGAACCCGCATCGACATCATACCAAAATTGAAGAATAGTCTCATCCGCTAAGATGATTTGAATATGATGCTTTTTAGGTGGTTGTGAAAGCTGTGTGACTCGGTGTGCTTTGGCATTTTGCCATAAATCGATAAGTGCGCTGATTTTCTCGGGTTTGATATGTCCTGTGCTCTGCCAACTGGCGTCAGGTTGCTTGTTGAGTGAGAGATTGGTGAGTTGTAGCGATTGAATGGGGGAGGAAAAAGGTTGAATTTGTGGAGAAAAGACACTTTGACTGAGGTTGTGTGTGTAACGATCAAAAATAAAAATTAACCGATTATTGAGCAATAAATAGCGTTGTTGCTTGATAGGATCCAGTTTGCCCAGGTGTATTTCCTGATGGTTAAAGCGAATAGTCGTTGGGGTAGCGAGACCATAAGGCGTTAAATCGTCAGGTGCAGGGTAGTCTACCAATATTTCAGCTTGAGTCATATCTAGCAAGGCATCGATTAAAGTCTGGTTTGCAGGTGTGTTTTGGTGCTCAGGCATGACCCAGAGACCGTTAACCTTGCTTACCTGAATGATCGGTTGTTGCTGAGGTTTTATGTCAATGGAGGTGATGTTCTCAGGGTTTATGGGTAGCAAACGATGTTGAGGCTCAGGTTGGTACTGTGTCCAAATCCAGTAAGACAATAACAAGATGATGATGAATAGAGCGGCATTGACCCGATTGGCTATATGCATTAGTGATGACGCCTTCGTACCCAGATTAATAGGCCAATAAGCAAAAATCCAAACGGTACAATGATGAATAGGGTGATTGCGATGCCTGCGATGCGGGTTTCAGATAAATTTAATTGGTGCTCAGGTTTGATCAGTTGCTCTGCAGGGGCATCTTGCTTTGGTAACAACCATTGAAATAGATTTAAGCCAAGGCTTAAATTGTCACTGTTACCGATATAGCGATTGGCAATAAAATCACCATCGCCAACAACGATGGCTTGAAAAGGGGTTGATTGAGCAATGCCAATGGTTAAGGGGCCTTGCTGTTCGTTCTGTTCAGGGTTAAATTCGATATCGCCTGTGATGTCCTGGGTTTCCGTCCAGGTTTTGTCATTGGTTTTTAAAATGGGTAACCATTCTAACTGATAGGAAAGTGCGGCACTTTTTGGGAAAATACTCATTGTTTTGGTGCTGACGATGTCAGGATTTGGATACTGAGAGATAAAACTAAAGGTAGGGCTAGCATTACGATATTGCTGTGATGTTAAATCGATGATGATGCCAGGGTGTGTAGAGATTTTTAAAAATTCACTCAATTTGCTTAAATAAGCATTATTGTTTGGTTCGGTTAGCCAGAGGAGGCGGCCACCGGCTTGTAAGTAGCGTTTAATGGTGGCTATTTCTTTATCTGAATACGGCTGCTTAGGACTAGAAATGACAATAGCGTGAGTATTTTTAGGTATGTCTTTTACCGCATCAAGGTTTAGGGAAATAGCGAGTACGTTTATTTTTTTAAGAGCAACATATAAAGTAGAGTAACCATCAACGCCTTTATCATAAGGGCTATGTTCACCGTGGCCTGAAATAAAACCAATTAAGTCTTTCTTTTTACTATGCATATTGTAAAGCAGGTCTATTAAGGTATTTTCACGAATTAAAGACAATTTTCTCGTTTTATGTTGTGCCCGAATGAGTAACTCACCATTTGAATGAATATTATGCTTTCTGACTAAATCAGGTGCTAGGTCAGGGTTAATAAAACGAAATTCGATGTCCTTCTTATGTTGTTGAAACTGCTTAATTAAATTTTCAACATACTCCCTAACAATAATGGGTTGTGGCATGCTGAAAGATTGAATGGTGATTTTACCTGGCATGTTGTTGAGTTTAGCGATGGTGTTCGCAGAGAGTGTTTTTGGCTCTGTGAGAGTCAGTGACTGCTCGTGGATCAGACTTATCCATAATGTTAAGGCGGCAGTAATACTGGATAAGACAAAAAACAAATAATATTTCATTGTCTCCATGACTCACTTGATAATTTGAATAGGCTCCAGCCAAACATTAATAAGGTAAAAACCAGTAAATAAACGATGTGGCTAGTATTAATAATATGGCTAAGTAATGCATTGTAGTGTGTATGTAAGCTGATGGATTTAAGTAAGGTATCGGTATTTTCTGCATTCCAACCAAAGAGAATAGTGAGCAGCAAAAAGCCTAAAGTAGCTAAACCTGCAATAATAGGCTGTCTGGTTAAACTTGAGAGAAATAACCCCATACTGGCAATGGCGGTATTGAGTAAAATAAAAGCGACAGAGCAAGTAAGTAGTAGGCGTAAGTTAATGTTCGTTCCTAGGGTCAGTAGAGCAATCATGATGCTCAAAAGCATTGTCATGACAAAAATAATGCTGATAGCAGTAAGAAGCTTTGAAAATGTTACTTGAAATAAAGTTATGGGTGATGCTGAGAGTAAAGTAAACGTTTTTTGCTGCTTTTCTTTACTGATGAGAGACATGGTAATAAAGGGCAAAAATAGGGTGCTGACCAGCCCCATGCTTTTAAAAAAAGGGATGACGATTCTATCAGATACAGTGTATAGCGCGTTGCTGGCAATCATTTGTGTTTGGGTTGCCATAAATTGGTCAATATGAATAAAGTAAATCCAAGTTGATATAAATTGAAACAAGCATAAATAAAGCCAAATAAACGGGCTGTAGGCTAATAATTTTAAATCTTTTTTAAGCAGCGTTACAATCATGGCTGAATCTCAACGCTTAAGTGCATTTGCTGGAGAAAGACTTGTTCTAATAATGAGCTGGCTTCACTAATATGGTAGAGGCCCCAGTGTTGTTGGTGTGACTGTGCAATAATATTTTGAGCCGTTGTTTTATGGTGACGGACGCAGCAGTGCCATTGCGTTTCAGAGACTTGTTTGGCCGATTGAACACCGTTGATATTGAGTAATTGGTCGAGCTTGGGTGAGCTTTCAAATTCGACTAGAAGGGTGACGGTTTCTAAGCTGTCTTGAAGTGAGGACAGTGTTTGGTTAACGACTTGCTTGCCTTGGTTGAGTATGAGTACACGATCGCAAATGGCTGAAACTTCAGTTAATAGATGCGAAGAAAATAAAATACTATGATTTTTGCTTAAGCCTTTGATTAGGCTTCGCATATCGGACATTTGTTCAGGGTCTAATCCGTTGGTTGGCTCGTCCAGAATGATGACATCTGGCTGATGAATAAGCGCTTGAGCGATACCAACCCGCTGTTTGAAGCCTGTTGAGAGCAGGCCTAAACGTTTTTGCGTGATGGCGTTGAGATTGCATAATTCAATGGCTTGCTGGCGGTGGTGTTTAATCTGATTGTTTGGGATTTTATGTAATTTGGCACAAAAAGTTAAATATTCTGTAACCGTCATACTTTCATATAAAGGTGCGGTTGCGGGTAAGTAACCGATGTGTCGTTTAGCATGCGCGGGTTTTTTATGAAGGTCGTATCCTGCAATCTGAATATTCCCTGTTGTTGCTGCAAGCGTTCCTGTAATCATGTTTAACGTGGTGCTTTTGCCTGCACCATTGTGCCCGAGGAGGCCTAAGATCTCGCCAGTATTCAGAGTAAAACTCACTTGCTGAACCACTGTATCACGACCAAATTGGCGGCTGAGATTTTGCACTTGTAATAGGGGTGTTGAGAGGGCTTCTGGCATGATGGTAAAAGTAAAACAAATTGTGATGAGGAAATAAGGTACGTGATTAAATCGTGCTAAGTCAAGAAGCGTATGCATAATTATCACTAAACACTTTCAATTACAGCATCCATATCCAGGGTAAATGAGAATAATTCTCAATATGCAATTTATATTGTGACGGGGAACTATT
>JABHGC010000137.1 GCA_018672285.1 Methylococcales bacterium | reverse complement strand
ATCAATTTGATCGTAAGCTTTGAATTCGCCGCCTTGCGCTTCTGCCATAACCTTCGTCAAAGCAGCCGTTAACGTCGTCTTACCATGATCAACATGTCCAATGGTTCCCACATTCACATGCGGTTTATTACGTTCAAATTTTTCTTTAGACATGATCACACTCTCCAAAAAAGTTATTATCTATAATATATGGAGCCCACAACCGGATTTGAACCGGTGACCTCTTCCTTACCAAGGAAGTACTCTACCGACTGAGCTATGTGGGCAAAACATCAATTTCACCATTAAATCATTTAGAGTTGGAGCGGGTGGCGGGAATCGAACCCGCGTCTTCAGCTTGGAAGGCTGAAGTAATAGCCATTATACCACACCCGCTTTAATCACTTTTACTCTAACTAACAATCTAACTATATATATGGTGGAGGGGGGAGGATTCGAACCTCCGAAGGTAGAACCAGCAGATTTACAGTCTGCCCCCTTTGGCCGCTCGGGAACCCCTCCAAATTCTTTTACTTTTGCAAGAAGGCGTGATTATAGTGAGCCACTTTCTTTTATGCAACCTTTTTCTCAAGACTTTTAAACAACATTAGAAAACAAGGATTTGCATATTTACAACAACAGTGACTTGTAATATGCTTTGCAACATCATTTATTCTACTTTTTTTACATTTATCGCAAACTAGACACAACAATTGTCTATACTTTCTTGACAGAACAGTAACAAGCAACCACACTTGTGGTATGAATGTTATAAAGTACAACAAATACAACAGTTCTAATTTTTGAACAAACAACTCTGGCTGGAGATATTATGAACAAGAACATCCTCATGGCTGCTATAGCAGCTTCATTATTTAGCTCAACCGCATTTGCGACCAACGGCATGTTTGCACACGGCTACGGCACAAAAAACAAATCACTTGCAGGCGCAGGTGTAGCGGCTACAAATCAAGGTGCAATGTCCTCTGCTAACAACCCTGCAAGCATGGCTTTTGTTGGTAACGAATGGGAAGCAGGCGCAGAGTTATTTGCCCCACGTAGAAGTTATGAAAACACTGCTGGAGCAGGCTTTCCAAACGGCGGTGCTGGCGTAAAAGTTGAAAGTGACAACGATTGGTTCATCATCCCTTCATTCGGCTACAGCATGGATCTAGGTGGCGGAAATAATCTTGGCGTTGCCATTTACGGTAACGGCGGTCAAAACGCAGACTACACAACAGATGAAGTTGGCAATCTTGCTGGCGCACTAGGTGGCGGCACATTAACCTCTGATATATTACAACTATTCACCAATATATCTTTTGCAAGCAAATTATCAGACACCTCCTCTTGGGGCGCTAGCCTGATTGTTGCTGTCCAAAGCCTAGAAATCAAAGGACTAGGTCAATTTGCAGGATTGACACAAACCGTACAACAGGGCGGCGTTGCAAACGACCTAACCAATAACGGCGCAGACTGGGCAATTGGAGGCGGAATCAAGCTTGGCTACATCACTGCATTGACCAACACATTAACATTAGGTATTTCTGGTCAATCAAAAATGTACATGACTGAGCACGATGACTACACCGACATCCTGACCAGCTCTGACTCTCTTGACATTCCTGCCACTGCAACCATTGGCTTGACCTGGGCTGTAACTCCTAAATCAAAATTCTTACTTGACTACCAATACATTTGGTACGCAAACATTGAGACTTTAGGGGATGACGATAAATCATTCACACAGGCTAACTGCCTTGCCAACAACGACGTCTGCGTCGGCGGACCTGACGGCCCAGGCTTCGGCTGGAACAACATGGGTATCGTTAAAGTTGGATGGGAATGGGAAGCAAACCCAGAGTGGACTTGGAGAGTTGGCTACAGCCATGGCAACCAGCCTATCTCACGCACACAAACATTATTTAATGTTTTAGCACCAGCAACCATTGAAAACCATGTCACTTTTGGCTTCACCAAAGTCACTGGCAAAGACAGCGAAGTTAACTTTGCAGCAATGTACGCACCTAAAGCTAGCGTAACTGGAATTGGCGGAACTGGCTTCCAAGCAGCACCTACCACTCTAGAAATGCACCAATACTCTCTTGAGGCAAGCTGGAACAGCCGCTTCTAAGCAGCTTTTCAACACGCTTTATCTAATAGGGTAGCAATTGCTACCCTATTTTTTTGTGTGCAATTCCCCCATGACCTTCTGAAAATCCCCCTCAATCAATTCAGTCAAACTACTCGCACCATCAAGCACCGCCTCACTCATCAAGGTAAAATCTGACTCACTTGGCTTACCCAAAACAAACCCCGTTACTTTTGCCCGATCACCAGGATGTCCAACACCCAACCTCAAGCGCCAAAAATCTTTACCACCCAAACACTCAATCATACTTTGCACCCCATTATGACGCCCAGCACTCCCCCCGTGTTTAAGCCGAATCACTCCTGGATCAAAGTCCATGTCATCATACACAACCAAAATAGACGCCAATGGGATTTTATAAAAATTTGCCAGCGCAGCTACAGCCTGCCCGCTATTATTCATGTAGGTCAACGGCTTTAAAAAGCGTATTTTTCGAGAATTAACAACCCCCTCCCCAACCTCTCCTTTAAATTTTGTCTCGACCCTCAACGCCACTGACAATTTATCAACAACGTGATCAACAAACCAAAACCCAGCATTATGGCGAGTCATTAAATATTTAGGCTCAGGATTACCCAAACCAACTATTAACTCTATTCCAGACATAGCAAAGCCTCACAAATAAGTGCTTAATTTAACATTATGAATATTTTTCGAAACAAGAAACCTGGCACGACCGTGCCAGATTAACAACCAACTACAAATACGCTTTATTTACCTTTAACAAAGGCCGCCACTGGCGCATTAAATTTAGCACCGTATTTCAATGTCGTAATAACCACACCCTCTGGCAACTGAATGTTTGAAAGGTGAATCATTTCACCCTCTTGCATCTCAGAAGTATCCGCTGAAAGCGACTCTGGAATGTCCTTTGATAGACACTCAATATTCACATTACGCACATGAACAGACAATCTGCCACCAGCTTTTGCTGCTGGCGAATCTTCTTGACCGGTAAAATTCAACGGAACTGTCATTTTAATCGCAACATCTTCAGATACACGCTGAAAATCCACATGCATAATTAACTGCTTAAAAGGATGACGTTGCATATCTTTAATAATAACAGGCTCTTCAGCACCATCAATAGATAAGGTTATCGTCTTAGAAAAGATACCTTCGTCTTCAATAGCATGCCAAAATTCATTATGGGTTAAATTAAGGGATATAGGATCTTTACCTGAACCATAGATAACTGCGGGTATTTTATTCTGGAATCGTAGGCGGCGGCTCGCACCCTTCCCCTGAACGGTTCTCACTTCTGCTTTAATTGTAGTCATTTAAAAACTCTCCAAGATAATTCACGCCAAGCTTTGCGACCAAGCTTAACGATAAAAACGGATAGGCAGTATAAACGATAGACAACAATTAAACCAGCAAAGGCACGACTAAATAGGAAGCCGACATCAACCATTGCTCAGAGCTTAAACACGGCGTTAGATCAGTATTTTCAATATAAGAAAACCACTTCAGCATCAGCAGAGATATTAATCCATGTACAAGGAGCTTACAGACTCATTTTCATGCATACGACGCATGGTTTCCGCTAAAATTTCCGCCACACTCAAACAGCGCACTTTGGTACATTTCTGCGCTTCAGATTTCAGAGGAACTGTATCGGTTACGACAAGCTCATCTAAAACAGATTTTTCTAGATTTTTTACAGCAGGACCTGACAACACTGGGTGCGTACAATACGCAACCACCTTAATAGCCCCGCGTTCTTTTAGCGCATTCGCAGCCTGGCATAACGTACCCGCCGTATCAACAAGGTCATCGATCAGTATGCAAGATTTCCCTTCCACATCACCAATGATATTCATGACCTTTGCCTCATTGGGTTTTGGGCGACGCTTGTCAATAATGGCCAAGTCAGCATCATCCAGCTGCTTCGCCAATGCTCGGGCACGCACTACACCGCCGACATCAGGTGATACCACAATGAGGTCTTTGTATTTTTGGCGCCAGATATCACCAAGCAAAACAGGTGATGCATACACATTATCAACCGGCATTCCAAAGAAGCCTTGAATCTGGTCTGCATGCAAATCTACCGTCAAAATACCATCTATCCCTGAATGGGTCAGCATACTGGCTACAACTTGAGCTGTAACAGGTACCCTTGCCGAGCGAGGACGGCGATCTTGCCTTGCATAGCCAAAATAAGGCACTACGGCTGTAATACGGTGAGCTGAAGCACGTCGAAGCGCATCCACCATAACAAGCAATTCCATCAAGTTATTATTAACGGGAGAGCAGGTTGGTTGAATGATGAAAATATCACGCCCGCGGACACTTTCTAAGATTTCAACCATAATTTCATCGTCACTAAAGTGACCGACAATGGCTTTACCTAGAGGGATATTTAAATAACGGGTGATGGCTTCAGCAAGCTGTGGGTTCGCATTTCCTGCGAATACCATCATTCTTGAATCAGGCATTTAGGATGACTCCTGGCGAATGGTGGTGCAATAGAAAATGGCTGGGGTACCAGGATTCGAACCTGGGAATGCAGGGATCAAAACCCTGTGCCTTACCGCTTGGCGATACCCCAACTAAATGACGAACGCATTATGTCCGTTTTAATTTATTTTTTCAAGAAGTGGTGACACATTCTTTCCTTTGGCGATAAAAAATGGCCATTGTTTTGGCATTTTACGGGCAATGTCTGTCGCATTTTCTTGACTATTCAACGCTAGAAACACACTGGCCCCTGTGCCTGTCAACCGAGCCTCCCCCTGTGATTGAAGCCATTGGTGAACCGCTTTAATCTCTGGGTATAACGCCATAACGGTATCAGTACAGTCATTTTGATGACTACCGGCAAAATATGCCGATTGTGAAATCGGCTGGCTATTTCTAGGCAGCTCAGGTCGGTTGAATACCGTCGCTGTTGAAACAAATACATCCGGTGTAACGACAAGATACCATGGCTCTTTTAACTCAATTGGGGTCAGTGCCTCACCAACACCTTCAGCCCAGGCTGCTCGCCCCTCAATAAAGACAGGGACATCTGCTCCCAAGATTAAACCAAGCTCAGCTAACGCCGACACCGATAACCCCAGCGACCATAATTGATTTAATGCCACCATCGTGGTCGCAGCATCCGAGCTGCCGCCACCAACCCCACCACCAACAGGAAGTACTTTTTTTAGGTGGATTTTGACACCTTGCTGACACCCCGTTGCCTTCTGGAGTAGTTTTGCTGCACGTAACGTTAAGTCGTCTTCAAAAATGGCATCACCAGAACCCGCTCTGACAATCTGTTGCCCTTCTATTTCAAAGGCTAGCGCATCACCATAATCAACAAATTGAAACACGGTTTGCAATGCATGATAACCATCTTCTCGCTGCCCTAAAATTCGAAGCATTAAATTCAGTTTTGCAGGGGCAGGCCACCAATCGAGGTTATCCACCATCATTGGCGCCAAACTCCCACTCTTTTATGATGAGCTTCACCTCGACAGGATCATCTTCTATAAAAATTTTACTTGGCAAGCCATTGTCCGATGAGTAGCGCAAATAACTCACCTCCCACCCATCCTGAATGATTTCTTCTATTTTCCCCTCAGGATTACGCCTGATTTTAGCCGCAGTCGTTTTGTTTTCTTGCCCCATCACCCAAAACCGAAGAGAGGAGACAGGAATAACAACACCTAAAGCCTCCTGAAACACTTGATCCGGCTCTAAATACTGGATTATTTGACCGTCAGGGTATTTGGCAATAACAAACTGCTCCCCGCCGGTAATGTTGATTGTACCTTGGCCAAGCGGTGCAACAATTTGAATGGCATAATCCGCTTGGTTTTGCTCCCAGACAAAACTCGCACTCCAAGCATCCTCTTCACTTTTTACTCCGAGTCGCCCTTTCAAAACCCAGTGATTTGTATCAATTTCAACCACCGAGGCTGGTTTAGGTTTTACCCAAAACTCAGAACACCCCGTGAGAAAGATTACTGCTAGCAGCCAAACCTGCTTAGTCATTGAACAAATCCTTAATGGCTAGTAAATGCTCACTCTCAGGGTTTTTGGTCATCGCATCTGACCATATTTTCTTTGCTTCTTGCTTTTGCCCACGACGATACAAAACCTCGCTCAAGTGCGCTGCCACTTCACCATCCGTCAACACATCAAAGGCTTTTCGCAAGTGCAATTCCGCCTGATCAAGGTCACCTAATTTGTACTGTGCCCAGCCAAGGCTATCCAGTATGGCAGGATCATTTGGTTTTAAACGTAATGCTTGCTGAATCATTTTCAGCCCTTCATCAACTCTCGGCGTTTTTTCAACCAAGGTATAACCAAGCGCATTTAACGCATTTGCGCTTTTGGGGTTAAATGCAATAATGGCACGCAAATCACGCTCCAATATATCCATCCTTCCCATTTCTTCACCCAGCAACGCCCGGTTATAGAGTAAATCCTCATCCTTTGGATGTGTTTTCAACGCAGTGTCATAAATCGTCATCGACTCATTAAAATCTTTAACCTGTTCAACGAGTTCTGCTTCTAACAAGTACAGCTTTACGCTCAAATCGGGAAATTGCACTCTAATGGATCGAATCAAGACTCTCGCCTGCTTGATCTTCCCTTGGCTGGATAAAATATCCACCATGCGAACTTGAGCATCAAAATAATGCTTTCCCAAACGAATTTTCTGGTACCACTGAAAGGCATCATCAAACTGTTCTTTTGCATCACTAATTTGGCCAAGATAAAAACGAACTTCATTAACCTTGAACTTTGCTGTGTCCAACACTTTTAAATATTGCTCAGCGGTATCAAACGACTCCGTTTGCATCGCTAGCAGGGCTAACGCATAAACCGTCTCATTATTTCTTGGCTCTAGGGCTAGCATATTTTGAAAGACAGACTTCGCATCCCCATAGCGCTTAACATCCACAAACAAGCGCGCCAAAGTGTTTTTCATTTTCAAATCAGCATTGCCAGCATCATAAATGGTTTGAAAATACTCTAACGCTTGAGGCTTTTGCTCTGAACCGATGAGTATTCGCCCAAATAAATTTTGCGCCCTCAAGTCACCCGGCGTCATTGTAAGCACCTTCTCAGCCCTTTCCTGCGCCACTCGAAGCCGCTTAGCCACAACAGCCAAGGTCGCTAAAGCAAAATTCCCCTGAGCTGTTGACCCTGTTGAATCCACTAAGTCCGACATCAAAGAGATGGTCGATTGAACGTCTTTTTCTTGAGATAATAGATTGGCGATAAATAAATACCCATCTACCTTTTTTATGTCACTAAATGAAAGTAAGCGCTTCATGTGTACCAACGCATTCGCGGTATCCCCTACCCGAAAATACAATATTGCGACCGTTTTTTGCGCCTCCGCATCCTTAGGGTCAAGTGTAACCCACTGTTTTGCGATGCTTAATGCATCATCACTTCCATCATAAACCGCAATTTTGGTTGCTCGCTTAGCCACCTCAATATTGTTCGATAAAATGGTCGCCTCTTTATAAGACTTAACCGCTTCTTTAAACTCACCTCGCTGAGTGGCAATTTCCCCCACCAATAAGTGATACAACAAGTTTTCAGATAACTCGACAGGGACCGCTTTAGGCTTAACAACTGCAGCAGGGACAGCTTTAACTGGCGCACTATGCTGAGGTGTTTTTTTAATCACAGTTGGTGGTGTTGCGGCAGTGCAACCAGAAATACCCACTATCAAAAACAAACACACCAAATTAAATTGTTTCTTCATATTTCTATTCCGAACCGGTTAGAGATTTTCTCATGACTACTTATAAAGATAGCATCCTAATGGAGTGCGGTTTATCATACGAACAAATATGCTTTAGCAATAACCTTCACACTATTTGAATATCATGACCTTATTTGCCATTGGGCTCAATCATAAAACAGCACCTGTCGACATTAGAGAGAAAGTCTCGTTCCCAACAGACAGCTTGCCTGACGCACTACAGAGCCTGCATTTAAGCCATAGTTCTCTAGAGGCTGCGATTTTATCCACCTGCAACCGAACCGAAATCTATTGTGGCGCGCCGCAAATTGACCTAGAGCATATTTTATCTTGGCCTGGGAAATATTTAAATATTCCCCAAGACACCATCCGCCCCTATCTCTATTTACACCAAGGTGCCGATGCGGTTAGACACATGCTTCGTGTCGCCTCAGGGCTGGACTCAATGGTACTGGGTGAACCACAGGTTTTAGGCCAAATGAAAACGGCCTACCAATCTGCTGATCATGCAGGCACCTTAGGCAAGCATTTACGCAAGTTATTCCAACATACCTTCTCAGTCGCAAAACAAGTACGTACTGATACCAGCATCGGTGAAAGCCCTGTTTCTGTCGCCTATGCTGCGGTTAACTTGGCCAAACAAATTTTTGGTGAACTGACAGAGAGTCGCGCCCTTTTGATCGGCGCAGGTGAAACCATTGAACTGGCTGCCAGACACTTACAGCAGCAAGGCATTCAGCACATCATGATTGCCAATCGTACCGTTGAGAAAGCCAGAAACTTAGCAGACAGCATTGAAGTCAAAGCCGAAGCGATGGCTTTAAGTGAAATCCCAGCCTACTTACACCAAGCTGACATCGTTATTTCGTCCACTGGCAGCCAACTCCCCATTTTAGGCAAAGGTACGGTTGAAAGCGCGCTGAAACAACGTAAGTATCAGCCCATGTTTTTAGTGGATATTGCTGTCCCTAGGGATATAGAGCACGAGGTAAGCCAGCTGGACGACGCTTACCTGTATACGGTTGACGACCTTCACTCTGTCATACAAGACAATTTAAAGTCTCGCCAAGAAGCAGCCCAACAAGCCGAAGACATTATTGAGCCAAAAGTCTTCCAATTTATGGAGTGGATTGAGTCTTTAAGTGCCATTGATGTCATTAGGCAAGTCCGCCAACATGGTGAAAAACACCGTGATGATGCCGTGCAAAAGGCGCTAAAATCGCTCACCAATGGAAAAGCAGCCGATGAAGTCATCCAGCAATTAGCCCACAGTCTCACCAATAAGTTTTTACATACCCCAAGCGTGCAATTACAGCACTCCAGCAAACAGGGTAGTGACGAATTATTAAAGGCCGCCATTCAATTGTTCGATTTAGACCAATAGCGACACTTAAACTGCTCATCTCACCCTTTTTTTAACTTAAATTAAGAATACGCCTGTGAAACAATCAATTATTACTAAGCTCGACCAACTGATCGACCGCCACGAAGAAATCAGCCGCTTATTGTCTGAAGTTGAAATTCAGTCAGACCAAAACCAGTTTCGAGCGCTGAGCCAAGAGTATGGTCAAATTAGCAGTATCGTTGAGTGCTACGAATCCTATCGAACGACACTCGCCGATTTAGCCGACTCAGAAGACATGCTCTCTAGTGAAGATGATCCTGAAATGAAGGAAATGCTAGAAGCAGAACTGAAAGAGGCAAAGGAGACTAAAGCTCAGCTTGAAACGGATTTACAAATTTTATTACTGCCAAAAGACCCTGACGACACTCACAATACCTTTTTGGAAATTCGTGCAGGTGCCGGTGGTGCAGAAGCGGCTATTTTTGCTGGCAACTTATTTCGTGCATACGTTAAATATGCTGAAAAGCAACGCTGGGAGACAGAAATTCTCAACGAAAGCCACAGTGAACAAGGCGGATACAAAGAAGTCATTTGCCGGTTTGTAGGCACGGATGTTTATTCCAGGCTTAAGTTTGAGTCTGGCGCCCACCGAGTTCAACGAGTTCCTGAAACAGAGTCACAAGGCCGAATCCACACCTCAACTTGTACTGTCGCTATTATCCCCGAAGCGGATGCCATTGAAGCGGAAGAAATTAATATGGGGGACGTCAGGGTGGATACCTACCGCGCCTCTGGTGCAGGTGGTCAGCATATTAATAAAACAGACTCTGCGGTTCGCTTAACCCATATCCCCACGGGTATTGTTATCGAGTGCCAAGATGAACGCTCTCAACATAAAAACAAAGCCCGAGCCTTATCGGTATTGGCGGCAAAAATTCTTGCTGGCAAAAAAGACAAACTACAACAAGAGCAAGCCGATGAGCGGAAATCATTAGTCGGCACCGGTGACAGGTCTGAACGCATCCGAACCTACAACTACCCTCAAGGGCGTATGACTGACCACCGCATCAACCTAACACTCTATAAGCTTGATGAAATCATGGAAGGCCACTTTGATTATGTGATAGAGCCCCTGATTCGCGAACATCAAACAGAAATGCTAACCCAGCTTGGCAAAGAAGAATAAACGCTCATGCAAATATCCCAAGCACTGTCTGTCGCTCGTGAACAACTACACACTGACAGTGCTAGGCTTGAAACTGAGGTTTTACTCGCACACACCATAGGGATGCCGAGAATCTATTTAAAAACTTGGCCAGAGCGAGACATCACTGAAGCGCACTTAGAAAAATACTTTCAACTCATTGCTCGCAGACAGAATGGCGAGCCAATCGCATACATTTTAGGTCAACAAGAATTTTGGTCTCTTGACTTTAAAGTAAACCAACACACATTAATTCCCCGCCCAGAAACAGAGCTGCTAGTCGAGCTTGCACTCAGTGCCATGCCTAACACCCCAAAACGTATTTTAGACCTAGGCACGGGCACTGGCGCCATTGCCATTGCCATCGCCAGCGAACGACCCGAGTGGCATATCACTGCCGTGGATGTGTCGGCCAAAGCATTAGAGGTTGCAAAGCACAATGGCATGCAACACCAAGTCAACATTGAGTGGATTGAGAGTCACTGGCTCAATGACGTCTCTGGCCAATTTGATTTAATCATCAGTAACCCGCCTTACATTGCACTGAAAGACCCTCACCTTGCACAAGGCGATGTCCGCTTTGAACCTGAAGGGGCGCTGGTCAGTGGTGACGATGGGTTAGACGATATCCGCTACTTAATCACAACCACACCCAGCTACCTACCCCCAAAAGGAATGCTGATGATAGAACATGGTTACGATCAACAAAAAAAGAGTCTTGCCTTACTAGAGGAAGGCGGCTTTGACAATATAAAAGGACTTAAAGATGATGCAGGGAATGATCGCATTGTTGTCGCAACCACCCCCGCACATACATGAGATCAAGGATTTGACCGAAAGTGCATAACATCACCATCTTGCACTAAATATTCTTTACCTTCTAAACGCCATTTACCGGCATCTTTCGCCCCTTGCTCACCAGCGTATTCGATAAAATCATCATACCCAATGACTTCGGCCCGAATAAAGGTCCGCTCAAAATCTGTGTGAATGACACCAGCCGCTTGTGGTGCGGTTGCATTTTGACGAACAGTCCATGCTCGAACCTCTTTAACACCTGCTGTAAAATAGGTTTGCAAACCCAGTAGATTGTAGCCGGCACTGGCCACTCTATCTAGACCAGACTCTTCCAACCCTAAATCAGCTAAAAATTCGGCACGCTCCTCACCATCTAACTCAGAAATTTCAGCCTCTAAGGATGCACAGACTGGAACCACGATAGCGCCTTCTTTCTCGGCTAGTTTCTGCACCATATCAAGGAAAGGGTTATCTTCAAAACCATCATCGGCGACGTTAGCCACATACATAGTGGGTTTATTGGTCAGAAATTGCAGGTCATTCATTGACGCTTTCTCGGTGTCAGTCAGCTCACAGGTACGCATCGGAGCACCGCCTTCTAGATGATCTAGTACTTTTTGCATCAAATCGCGGCGGGTTGCAGATTCTTTGCTACCTGATTTGGCATTTTTACCGGCTTTGGTGAGTGCTTTTTCTACACTTTCCATATCCGCAAAAATCAACTCAAGGTTAATGACTTCAATATCATCTAGTGGGTTAATTTTACCCGACACGTGAATGACATTTTCATCCTCAAAACAACGCACAACGTGTGCAATGGCGTCCGTTTCTCGAATGTTGGCTAAAAATTTATTGCCTAAACCTTCCCCTTTTGAGGCGCCAGCAACTAAGCCTGCAATATCAACAAAGGTCATACTCGTTGGGATCACATTTTGAGGATCAACAATCTCAGCAATTTTGTTTAAGCGTAAATCGTTAATGGGCACCACGCCGACATTTGGGTCAATGGTACAAAACGGAAAATTTTCAGCTGCGATGGCAGCCTGAGTTAAGGCGTTAAATAACGTAGATTTACCAACATTTGGCAATCCCACAATTCCACATTTAAATCCCATTGCGTATTCTTCCCTAAGCTAAATCAAACACGCAGTATAATGAGTTATGTGCTAGGACACCACGGTAAACATTTGAGCAAAGTTAGAAATACGCAAAATCTCTAACACATCCTTTTTAGACGTTTTGATTGTCACTGGCACATTTCCGGCAAACTCTTTCAGTTGCAATAACATACCTAAAGCCGAGCTGTCCATGTAATCAACACCATCTAAATCGACAATGAACTGTGAAAAATTAGCCTGACCTTGATTAAATGCATCTTGAAATGACATCATGACGCTAAAATCAAAGTTGCCAGACACACTTAATGTGATGGCAGGACTGTCATCTGATGATTCAACTAAAATCATGAGGTCACTTTCTCGCATAAAAGGGTTAAATCACATTTAACTCGATCAAATTCTTCCTGAATACCGGTAATCATGTCCAACTTTTCCTCTTGCGATAACGTCTCAACATCGGCTTGCAAATGACTACACTGCCGAGCCAACCCCATTGCTCCCATCTGCTGACTGCCTGCGTTTGTGTCTCGCAGAGTTGCTACTAATGATTCGTTAGAGTCTGCATGGCACATCTGCTCTATTCTTTGTTCTGTTTCTTCGAGATAACCTACCAGTACAGCTTTAACCCCCTCTCCCATGATATCCGCTATGGCATTGAATGCGGTTGGGTCAATTTCTGCATGCTGCTGAAAATCTGATTTTTCCTGCTGTGGTAAATAGATCGTAAAAGAAGACCCAACCCCCTCCTCACTGGTGACGGTGATTTTACCTTGTAGGTCTGTCACACTCTGATTAACCAGGGTTAAACCAAGACCCATCCCCCCAAATTGGCGCGTTTTAGAACCATCACCTTGCTCAAAAGAGTTGAAAATATCTGGCAATCTAGCCGCTTCTATACCTGCCCCGGTATCCTCCACCATCAAAACCAAACCATAACCTGAGTCTGGCTCCACTTTTATGGTGACCGTGACGCTACCGGCTTCTGTAAATTTAACGGCATTGTCAATCAAGCGATCTAGGGCATCAAAAATACGTAATTTATCAATTTGTAATACGTTGGGCACGCCCTCTGCAACAATTTGAAAATCCAGCTTTTTATTCACTCGACAATGATGGTAACTTTCAAGGGCACTGGCTTTTAACTCATCTAAATTCACCGCTTCTATATGCAGTTTTGCCATTTTTTGCTGGGCGTTAGAAAATTGCAATATTGAGGTCACGACTTTTTTCAAATCATGGCTACACGTTTTAATCACATCAATATACTGATACTGAACCTCAGTCAGATCTTCATCCTTCAGCATATCTGCCATAGGAATAATCCCATTGAGGGGTGTTAATAACTCGTGGCTCACATTCGATAAAAAATTATCTTTGATGGTGCTTGTGCGAAGTAATGCTTCTTGCTGCGAGGTGACGAGTGCTTTCAATTCTCGCTGGCCTGTCAGATCATGCAGCATGCAAAAGAACACATCAGAACTGGAAGATGCCGCATCATCGCTATACTCTTCTTCATCACCAAATAAATCAACTGATTCATCCTCATCAAACAACACCATGTCAGAGCTTCTAACTTCACTGATTGTGACCCTTAATGGCACTCTGGTACCATCTGCTTTAAGGGCAAACAAAGGATCATCTAACATTTCATGGTCTGAATGCGTCTGGCAATATGCCCGCATATATTCAGTAATGCTGTCGAAGTCTGAAGGGATTTCAAAGAGGTTATCAATCTGCTGATGTAGCACATCCACTTCACGTGCACCCAGCAAATTTTGGGCAGCATGATTAAAAGACATGACGGTGTTATCTGTTGCAAAGGTAATCATGCCCTCAGCAGCATTATTAAGCATTGACTGTGTGAGCGTTTGTGCAGCCATCAACTCTTGTGTTGTTTGCTGTGTAGATAAATACTCACCCTTCAGTTTGGCATACCGGGCTTCACTGTCTTGTAATGCTTGCTCTAAACTCTTTAAGGTTGCATTAGGCATGGTTGGTTAATTTTTATATTCCCACTCATAGATTGCAGTCACTTCGTTACCATTTCCGCAATATTCAAATTCACGACACAGGGTTTTAATCAGCGGTATACCCCGGCCGCTGTGCCCGGTATTATGACTCATATCGGTGTTTTGATCTTGATATTCGAAGCCTTTACCACTGTCTTGAATATGAATAGTCAACTGACCTTTATTATCAACTGCGTCATGTCGTATGTGGATTTTAACAAAACCATCCGTCAGGTTATTTAAATTTTCCTCTCTTTGGGTATAGTATTGAGCAAAGCCTTCAGCGGACTGCTTTAATTTTGAATCTAACCCTAAAATACCGTGATCTAACGCATTTGAAAACAATTCTGCAAGCACGGTATAAATACGCTCTCGATGCTCTATTATCCCCTGAATTTCCATTATCGTTTGCGTAATAATCGGTAGAGGATCAACCTCTTTCAGTGCATCCGCATTTAAATCTAGCGCAATATCCCATCCTAATGGGATCTTAGAGCGTGATTTAGACTTCCATTCCTCTGTTTCATTTTGATCATGGCTTGCATTACAGAGAATTTCTATGCAGGTGGTATCATCTGTTTGAGATTTTCCATCGACAAAATCTGACAAACTGCCTAGTACTGTTTCAAACAAAAAATCAGGGTCAGAGTCTTTGTCAAAGCACTGGTCTAATCGAGACTGTCCGAACATTCCCCCGGCTGCATTCTCAGCTTCAATGACCCCGTCACTATACAAATAAATACGGTCATCTTCTTTGAGCGGGTACATCTGCACACTGCGATTAAAGGTATTTGGCTCTAGAATGCCTAAAGGTACATTTTTAGGCTCAATTTTCATCCGAATGCCTTCTTCAGGATGAAAAACGATGGTATCCGGTACCCCACCACTCCAAATACTGATTGACTGATACTCTGGGTCAAATTCAACCAGACTGCCTGCACAAAATAGGCCTGTTGGTAAAATTTTCTTCAACCTAGCATTGATCTCAAAAACAATATCGCCAATCGAGTAACCTTTAGCCACCATCCCATAAAAGATCTCTGAAACAGGTAGCGCACCAATCGCAGCTTTCAGGCCATGCCCGGTAAAATCCCCTAACATGACAAATAAACTGCCAGAAGGAGAATATGCCGCCAATAACATATCCCCGTTAAATATAGACATAGGGGAGATAATATATTTGATGTTAGGAGACTCTAAGCTCCCAGTATGAACCACGTTGGAGAATAACTTTTTCGCAACAAGCTGCTCTTGCTCTTCTTGCTTGGCATGATTCGACAACATTTTTTTCTGCTGTAACTGCACAGAATATGAATGTTTTAGCCTTAACATGGCTCGAATTTTTGCCTGGAGAATAATTCGGTTAAATGGTTTACTTAAGAAATCATCACCACCTGCAGTCACACATGCAGCGAGAGATTCATCGTCGGTTAATGCCGTAAGAAAAATAATCGGAATAAAAGCGTCAACTTCCATTGCCTTAATTTGACGCGTGGCTTCATAGCCATCCATCACCGGCATCATGACATCCATCAGAATCAAATCTGGCGTTGTTTCCAGGCAAGAGTCGACTGCCTGTTGACCATCTGCAGCCTCTGAAATTTTATAGCCTTCCTTGCTCAATAGCGCATTCAGCACTAAGCGGTTGGTACGGTCGTCATCAACCACCAATATACTTAATGCTTTATTATCAAAATCATCTAATTCTGATTCAACGCTACCCTGAGTGCTCATAATCGCAATCTAATCCCTAACTATTCAATATTGAACATGGTTTGGAAATTAGAGATTGTCAGAATTTTTTTAATTTCTTCATTCGTATGGGTAATCTTAATACTGGCTTTATCGCCCCCCGCATGTTCTCTGAGCAGCAATAGCATGCCTAATGCAGAGCTATCAATGTAGTCTGTTTGAGACATGTCAACGACAAAATCTCCGTCGGCTCCCTCGTATGCATTTCGAAATTCTTGGTGGACATTAAAATCAAACCGTCCAACAATTTTTATAATGGTATCGCTACCAGATTGTTCAGCCATTACCGACATATATGTCTCCTCATGTAGCGTAGCAATTTTGAGCATCAATAAAATTGATTCTCACATAATCATAGTCAAGATTTTAGTTTTTGCCCACGTCACACTTCACGCTGGGCAGATAATTTGATCAGTTTTTCAGCAATTTTCCCAAGCGGTAAGATAGTATCAACCGCCCCTGCCTTCACCGCTTATCCTGGCATCCCCCAAACCACACTCGTATTCTCATCTTGAGCGATGGTCGGAGATCCTTTATCTTTCATTTCTTTCATAGCAAGGGCGCCATCTGCGCCCATACCCGTTAACATCACACCAATAGCATTGTGTCCTACCTGCTCAGCTACGGATCGAAACATCACGTCAACTGAAGGCACATGCCGGTTAACTGGAGGGGCATCTGATAATTCGCAAAAATATTTAGCACCACTTTTACGGACTAATAAGTGTTTATCTCCTGGGGCAACAAAGGCATGCCCTGGCAAGATCTGCTGACCACTCTCTGCTTGGCAGACGGTTAACGCAGTCGTTGCATTTAACCTTTCGGCAAAAGACTTACTAAAGGCCAGTGGAATATGTTGAGAGATCACAATGCCCGGTATGGTTGGCGGTAAACCAAGCAATACTTCTTTGACCGCTTCAGTACCACCAGTTGATGAGCCTATCGCAATCAGCTTTTCTGTGGTGCTATAGTTTTGTATAGCCGAGCTTGTCGCCACTTTTTTGGCGCGTGTTTCTGCCGCTTTTTGGGTAGAAATGGCTTGAACTTTGGCTTTTGAAGCTATTCTAAGTTTAGAGACGATTTCAGCAGCATATTCACCTAACCCTGAGCGCACATCCAATTTAGGCTTAGTAATAAAATCGACGGCGCCTAGCTCTAAAGCATTTAAGGTCACACCCGCACCAGATTCTGTCAACGATGAGATCATCACCACAGGCATTGGCCGTAGTCGCATTAAATTGGCTAGAAATGTTACGCCATCCATTTTTGGCATTTCCACATCTAAGGTGAGTACATCAGGATTTAACTCTTTGATTTTTTTTCTAGCGATCAAAGGGTCTGCTGCCACACCAATCACTTGCATACCAGGTGCCTCATCAATAATTTCACTCAGTACTGATCGCACCAATGCTGAGTCATCAACAATTAAGACTTTTATCATCGCTGGCTCCTAAAATAATTCAATATCACTGACTTGAGGCTCAGTGTTGATCTGTTGGAAGTACCGCTCTTCACGCTGCTTTAATGTATCGTTGTGTAGCGTTTTGAGTTTTTTAACTCTAACCAACCCAGTCTCAGGAAAATACAACACTTTGCGCGGGTATATATCTCCAACATCATGCGAGAGCACATTAATGTTTTCTGTACGGCAATACTCATCGACAAACTCGATATTTCGGTTGCCAATATTCATGGTATTCATGTCTTGAATGACCTGACCACCCCCAAATACTTTCACTTCTAAGCGTTCTTTTTGACCACCATATTTCAATATTTCATTGATCAGGTGCTCCATTGCAAAGTTGCCATACCGGGTTGCGATTCCAACCGTATTGTCTGCTTCATTCGCTGGCAGCATAAAGTGATTCATGCCTCCTATTTTTCTTTTTGGGTCACGAATACAGGCGGAAATGCAAGAACCTAAAACGGTTGCAATCCCTTCGCCTTCTTGGGTCACATAGTATTCACCAGGTAAAATTTTAGCTGCAACAATTTTCTGCTGCTTGTCGAAATATCGCCTTACATGCTCAAAGCCCGGCAGTACCGGTTGCATTTCAGAAGGGATCATAAGTTTCCTGGTCTAATGGATTTTTTGATAGACAGTATTGCCTAACAATTTCAAACGAGCATTCGCTTTATTCAGAGACTCTGAGTGACCAATAATCACATGCCCTTCTTCTGATAATAAATCCGTGTAACGCTCCACCAATTTTTCTTTTGTCTCTCGGTCAAAATAGATAATAACGTTGCGACAAAAAATCACATCGAATGGCCCCTTCAATGGCCAAGGTGACTCCATTAAATTCAATCGTTTAAAGCTTATCAGGTCTTTTAATTCTTGGGACACAGCCACCATTCCCTCATTGGCACCCTTACCCCTTTTGAACCATTTAGATTTTTGATCCTGGCTTAATCCTGCAATTCGATCTTCTTTATACAGGCCGGCACTGGCTGTCTCCAACACATTAGAATCAATATCGGTTGCCAATATTTTCACATCCCAATTAGGGTCTGCACTTAGGGCTTCTTTTAAGGTAATGGCAAGCGTATAAGGCTCTTCACCTGTTGAGCAACCTGCAGACCAAATCCTAATTTTTTTACTGCTTGCATTTTTCTTTATCAAGCCAGGAATAATGGTACTTTTTAAATAATCGAAGTGATGTATTTCTCGGAAAAAGGAGGTCAAATTTGTCGTTATCGCATTAATGAAGTGATGAAACTCTTCTTCATTGCCTGCACTTAATAAGTCACAGTACTGCTTGAAATTAGCCAAGTTTAACGCTCTAACTCGCCTTGCTAAGCGAGAGTAAAACATATCGAATTTTTCAGGCATGACGATGATTCCAGCATGCTTGGTGACTAATTCAGCCAGCATACTAAAATCTTGCTGGGTAAATTCAAACTCTCTTTCTACGACTACGCTCATTATAGTTCCATGACCTGTTAAAATAACTCTACATCATCGTCAGCCTCAACTTCTTCACTAGACTGATTATTCGCGACCATATCTAACGCCTCTGCCACTGTATACCCTTGTATAATGGCATCAAACATTTCAGTCTCTTCTCGCATGGTGTATTTCTGTCTAATAAAAGACTGTAATGCAATCCATGTATCGGGCTTTGCACATTGCGCTTCATCCCCCATTACATCTGATAGAGAGTCTAAGGAGTGACTTACATGCTCCAACCGCTGCGATAGCTTGTCGTAAAATTGAAATGCGACCACAATTTCACCAATTTTCTGGTTGACCAACAAACATTCATTATTAATTAGACCTGAATTCGTATGATAAGTGCATGACCTCTGGTCGTAGCTAAATAAAAACACCTATAGAGTAAAGTAAGACTCAGGTGTAAAGTAATAAGCTACCAAACACATTACAGAGGCCAATATGACCTATAAACACCT
>JABHGC010000257.1 GCA_018672285.1 Methylococcales bacterium | reverse complement strand
TCAGGTGTTTATAGGTCATATTGGCCTCTGTAATGTGTTTGGTAGCTTATTACTTTACACCTGAGTCTTACTTTACTCTATAGGTGTTTTTATTTAGCTACGACCAGAGGTCATGCACTTATCATACGAATTCAGGACTGTAATTCTTGACTTCGATGGGGTTGACTCAATTGGGCAGGCGTTTGCAGATGAAATATTTCGAGTATTTGCTGTGCGCCATCCTGAGATTGAACTGATACATACTAAGGCAAATATTAAGGTCACCAAAATGATTTGTCGCGCTCTGTCCCTATTGAATGAAATGATTTGATTTCTATTTGTCATGCCAGTATTCGGTGATTGTTGGTTGTTGGTCAGAATGAAATTGGTTCCTCCTGGGCACTATGTATTGAGGGTCTTTTGCAGTCCAGCAACCTTTAATTTATGAAAATTTACAAGCGTTTTCCTTCGTATAATAATGGGTTGAACGATGAAGGCTTAACAACCGACATTGGCGAGTCAGTGATAGTTCATGTGTTTTCTTAACCATGCCTTTGCGCTCAGACAAGCTTAATGATCGAGCGCTTTGGATAAAAATTTATTTTCTATCGTGAGCTCACCAATTTTGGTCTGTAGGAACTTGATCTCTGTCTGGAGCAAAGTCTCTACCTGAGGTAAATACTCAAGTAACTGCTCTTTTCATGCGCTAATTTTGTTTTGTGCAGCAGAGTACTGCTGCGACAGTTTTGAAATGCTCTTATCACTCTGTATTGCAATAAGCCCAACTTTGATTTTAAAATCTGGCGAATGGGCCCATCTCTTTCTGCTCCTCGTGTTAACCGATTATAAACAGAAAATAAATCCTGAGGTTAGCTGTTTTGCTGACCTAGCAATGGGGTACAGCTCAGTTAGTCTCTTCATATCTGGTTATGAAGAAAGTAATTTGTTTGTTGGTGTAGGGCTGCTCAAGAGGCCATCACGTCATTGTTATCGACGGGTAACGGGCCTTCTTTACCCGCAAGTATTACGCTTTTCTCTATTTTTCACCCAAAATGTGACGTATTTCTTTCGTGAGTAGAGAAATAACGGGCTTGTCTGTTGTTCTCAATGCAGTACTGGCGCGTCCTGTGATATAATCTCTTTATTATTGGTTAAAAATATAAAAAAGGGGCTGTCTTGGGCGTCAACAAAGTCAAACCAATTTATTTACTGGCAGATAGTCAGTTGCTGTTCTGGAAAGATGAGCAGGGTGATTCTGTGCTAGGTGGCCTCCCGCGCATATACGGGCAGCACGCTCGTGTTGCATACCTTGGTGCTTCTAACGATTATAAACCCGAATTTTTTGATATTTTTAAGTCTGCAATGGAAGGGATTGGGTTTCACTTGCTTCAATCAGTAGATGGGCGTAACCCTGAAGATGTTGATTTTTTGAAAAAAGCGGATGTCATTGTGCTTGCAGGAGGTGATACTCAGGCAGGTTGGAAAGCTTTTCAAGAGCAGGGCTTGGATGAGGTCATTATTGATCGCTACTTGAATGGCTCTACACTGATTGGTGTTTCTGCGGGTGCTGTGCAACTGGGGCTTGCTGGCTGGATTTTATCGGATAACGGTAAATTTCAAGTTTTCCCTACTTTTCAATTGGTGCCCTATTTAATCGGGGTTCATGAAGAGCCAGACTGGACTCAATTACAGCAAGTTTTAGGTACTTGTGCTGAAAAGCGCATAGCGTTTGGTATTCCTGCTGGTGGTGGCGCGATTATTCATCCTGATTTATTTGTAGAGCCTGTTCGTCATCCTTTGATGGAAATTGATGAGCAGTCCCATTCATCGCTGCTGTATCCACCTGATGAGCCTAAGGCTATTGTGGAGCGGGGCGAAGATAAAATTCGCATTTCTGAAGACGCTTGGTCAAAAATGGTGCATTAAAGAACGGTTATGTTACTCCCAATGAATCCATATGCTTTTGATGCTATCTCGAGAACGGGTGGAGTAAAACGTAAATCATTGCGGGTTGATAAAACAGGTGCTGCCGAAGGTCTGAAATCAGGGGGTGATGATGTAACAACACTGCCTGATGATTATGAGCCCGCTTATAAAATCCGTAATAGAAGGCAGAAAAGGCTAGAGCGCCGACGAAAAAGCCGTCGCGGTTATCGTGAGAATCGTTTGCATGATACACGTTCAGGGTTGGAGCGAAGAAAGCTAAACCGGCGTGCTGGAACGGTGCAAAAAAAATGCTTTAAACGTGGCTTAGATGTGAAAGCGTGAATAAAGGTCTTTCTTGAAAAACTATATCTTTGGTATTCTATTCTTTTGGGTGTTCACAGCGGCACATGCTGAACCTGTTATGCAGTTTGGTGTTTTCCCCCATCTGTCCCCACATCAACTATTGGCTCGCTATCAACCACTTGCAGATGCGCTGTCTGATAACTTATCCCGCTCGATTTTATTAAAAACAAGTCGAGATTTTCAAATGTTTCAACAAAAGATCATCAGTGAGCAGTATGATTTTGCATTGTTGCAGCCGCTCTTTTACCCTGATGCACATGAGCTATATGGCTACGAACCAATAGTGCAGCTTGCGGAGCCTTTAAGTGCTATTGTGTTGGTGCATAAAAGTGCCCAGATACACAATTTCTCTGACCTGGACAACCTTACTGTGGCGCTACCTTCTCCACTTGCTGCAGTGACTAAGCTATTTGAGCGCGAAATAAAACAAAATGGTGTAAAAATGATGGTGCGGTCTGTCTATACTAAATCTCATGATCGCTGCTATCAGGCTGTGTTGAGTCGTCAGGTTGATGCGTGTGTTTCTGCAGATCGTTCTTTTAAGGGGATTCCTATCGCTGTGCAGCAAAAATTTAAAGAAGTCGCGCGGTTTGGTTCAATTCCTCATGTCATCTTGGTGGTGCACAAGCGAGTGTCCGAAAGTGTTCGAAAAAATGCGGCGGCATTTTTTTTGCAGGATAAAATTGTGCCAACTGTCGTGGGTGGTGTGGTGAAGAAAGCCAATGCTGCTGAGTTAGATAATCTTAGGGTATTACTGAAATGAGGCGATGTTCTTTAAAATACCGAATTGCCATTACGATTTTTTTACTAGAACTGATCGTCATGGCAGTGGTTTTAAGGGTGACCATTTCATACATTGGAGATGAGATGAGGGCGGAATTTTCTGCCGCACACTCCGTTGTACAAACGTTGCTAATTGATATGTCTGAAGTGGCGCTAATAACCGACGATTTTGTTGAATTCCAGGGGCGAGTGGCTGTTATTGTAGGCGACCCGAAGGTCGATACCGTATTATTAGCAGACTTAAATGAGCGGGTTGTTGTGAGCTCAGATTTAGAATTAATTGGGGCTCAAATATCGTCTATTCCAGGTAAAGATGAGCGGTTGGTTTTACCTGTTATGTTTGGTAAGCAAAAAGCGGGGCAATTAGAGATTCAGTTTAATACGGAGTTATTGGCTGAAAAGTTGTCAGATGCACAGATCCTTGGTGCGATTATTGCCTTAGTTGGTATGGTTATAGTGGCCATGGTGAGTTTGTTGATGGGGTATTTATTGACGAAGCGACTGCAGTTGATGATTTCTGCGGCAACATCAGTGGCTCAGGGGTCTTTAACGGTTAAGGTTCCAGCGTCAGGTAATGACGAGCTGGGGCGGTTGGGTTCTGTCTTTAATAGCATGGTGAGCAAACTGCGGCAGCAAGTGGGTGAGCTGAAGGACCAGAAACAGTATTTACAAGACAGTAATGTTGCTCTGTCGAGTGAGGTGTCTTTAAAGAAGGTTGCAGAAGAGTCACTTCGACAAGAAAAAGAAAAAGTGCATGTCACCTTGGAGGCACTAGGGGATGGTGTTATCACCACTGACTTAGAGGGTTATGTGGATTACTTGAACCCGGTAGCGATAAAAATACTCAATGTCATCTATAGCGAAGTGCTCGGCCAACCTTTAGATCGTATTTATCAGCGTTCAGATTTAGTTACTCATGTCTCGTTGCGCTCGGTTGTGCTGGATTGCTTGGAAGAGAAAGGGCAGGCGTCTAGTGGGGATGTTTTGCTCAATATTGGTACCCATGACGATGTGGTTGTGCAGGAGTCTGCCGCTGCCATTAAAGATTACCATGGTAATGTGATTGGTTGTGTCGTGGTGTTCAGGGATATGACTCAAGCTCGCTTGTTAGAGGATGAGATTAGCTATCAGGCAACCCATGATGACCTCACCGGGTTAATTAACCGCCGAGAATTTGAAGTTCGCCTCACCCATTTATTAAAAGTGACGCGTAAGCTGGATATTGAAGCGGCTGTATTGTATCTCGATTTAGATCAATTTAAGGTGGTGAATGAAACGTTTGGGCATGTTGCAGGAGATGAGCTTTTGCAGGTGCTGTCTACGGTGCTTCGCGGTAATTTAGGGGATAAAGACTCGCTTGCTCGTTTGGGTGGTGATGAGTTTGGCGTCATTTTAATTGACCGGGATGAAAATGGCGCGATGTTGGTGGCAGACCAGCTTCGTGATGCGGTGAAGTCATTCCGTTTTGTATGGGATGATCAGTTCTTTACGGTGGGGGTTAGTATTGGTGTTATTCCTTTAACAACGACGTTGCCCCATGTTAATGCCGTGCTGTCGGCCGCTGATTCAGCTTGCTATGTGGCAAAAGAGCTAGGCCGAAATAGAATTCATTTGTACTCTCCTGATGATGAGCAATTGGTGCAGCACCAAGAAGAGATGCACTGGGTATCCAGGATTGCGTCAGCATTTGAGCAAAACCGATTTTTGTTGGTTTTCCAGCCAATCAAAGCGCTTAATGACCCTGATCATGGTTATCATTTTGAAATATTAATGCGTATGCATGATGAAGAAGGCAAAATTGTTAAGCCAGATGATTTCTTGCCCGCTGCTGAGCGCTTTACATTGATGCCAACGTTAGATCGGTGGGTGGTTAGGCAAACGTTTCAATGGTTAAATCAGAATCCAAAAATTATCGAAGGATTAAACACCTGCGGTGTGAACCTTTCGGGTAATTCATTAGGTGATGAATACTTCTTAGATTTCTTATTAAGTCAATTTAAAAAGCTGAATATTCCGAAGCATAAAATTTGTTTCGAAATTACTGAGACAGCGGCTATATTGAATTTAGAGAATGCCTTGTTTCTAATTGAACACCTGAGAGCTGAAGGATGCCAGTTTGCGTTAGATGACTTTGGTGCGGGTTTATCTTCCTATGCTTACCTGAAGAAGATCCCTGTTGATTATTTAAAAATTGATGGTGCGTTTGTAAAAGACGTTATCGATGACCCCATTGATGATGCAATGGTACGATCGATTCATGAAATAGGACATATTCTGGGTAAGAAAACGGTAGCAGAATATGTTGAAAATGATGTGATTGAGGCTCGAGTGAAGGCCATTGGCGTTGATTTTATTCAAGGTTATGCTGTTTCTAAATATCTTCCTTTGGATCAATTTGCTGATTTTTATCAAATTCCCTGAGTAACTTAGTCGAAAAGACTTGACCTAAAAACCGATTGTCCTCATCATTAATTTTGCTGTTACGTTAAAGAATTTACTATGCGTAACATACTAATATTCAATAAGAATAATAAAATGATCGCTCGGTTTTTCTGAAAAACCAAAGGACCGCTACGCAAATGGATGTCACAAATTTCAACACCATCCGAGACTATATCGCCACCCGTATTATCGGCCAACAACACCTCGTTGATGCAATGCTTATTGGCTTGTTATGTGAGGGGCACTTACTGATAGAAGGTATGCCTGGGCTTGCAAAAACAACCGCTGTTAAAGCACTGGCTGATACCATTGAAGGTGATTTTCAACGGGTTCAATTTACACCAGATTTGCTTCCTTCCGATTTGATTGGTACCGATGTATATCGTCGTGAACAAGGTGAATTTGAGTTTCGCCATGGGCCAATATTTCATAACTTAGTCCTTGCAGATGAAATTAACCGGGCACCAGCAAAGGTTCAGTCTGCACTATTGGAAGCAATGGGTGAGGGGACGGTAACGGTTGGTAGTACAACGTACAAGCTACCTGAGCTTTTTATGGTGTTAGCAACGCAAAACCCAGTTGAGCAAGAAGGGACTTACCCCTTGCCTGAGGCGCAGCTTGACAGGTTCTTGATGCATGTTTGGGTGGACTACCCAACCGCTGCAGAAGAGCTACAGATTATGGATCTGGATAGCAGTAAATATCAGCAGCAAACGTTGGCTAAACCTAAACCTATGCCGCAGAAAGCCATATTGAAAGCACGTAAAGAAGTGGCGAACGTTTTTATAGATCCTAAGTTAAATGAATATATTGTTTCTTTAATTATATCAACCCGAGACCCTTCAGCTTACGATGCGGATCTTGGTCGCTGGAGCCGCTTTGGTGCGTCACCACGGGCGAGTCTTGCATTGGCAAGGTGTGCAAAAGCGTTAGCATGGCTAAGTGGGGATGAGTATGTGACACCGGCTCACATTCAAGCCATTGCACCCGATGTGCTTAGGCATCGGATCTTGCTTACGTTTGAAGCCGAGGCGGATGCCGTCACAACCGATGATTTCGTGCGAAAGTTACTCGAAGTGGTTGCCATTCCATAACAGTCCGAGAGGTTATGATGGATACACTGAAGCCAAGTTTAGATGACTTACTTGAACTAAGACATCAAGCGCAAAGTATTGGGTTGGCAAGTTCTCGCCCGGTAAACTCTGTATTAAGTGGTTTGTATAAGTCTGTATTTCGAGGTCAAGGAGTTGACTTTGAAGAGGTGCGCGAGTACCGCGAAGGGGATGAAATTCGCAATATGGACTGGCGAGTGACCGCTCGTACAGGTAAGCCTCATTTAAAAGTTTTTCGTGAAGAAAGACAGCGCACGGTCATGATCTGTGTAGACGTTGGTGTGCACATGAATTTTGGCACCCGTGGCACGTTCAAATCTATTCTAGCCGCTCAAGTAGCGGCACTGCTTGGGTGGGCTGCATCAGAGAATCACGATAAACTCGGCGGTATTTTATTTGGTGACCCTACTGGTATTCGCTATTTTCAAGCGAGTAACTCAAGGCGTTCCTTGTGGCAGTTATTGAGATCGTTGTCTGATATAGCCGAAAAACCGTGCACTGATTCAGACCCATTATTGACCACCATGGATAAATTGATACATGGTACCCCAACAGGTGGCCTGATATTTTTACTGGCCGATATGAGCCAAGAAATCAAAGGTATTGAGCAGCGCTTAGGGCATTTAATACAGCGCCATGAAGTGGTTTTGATCCCCATTGATGATATCGCAGATAAAGAAATGCCCGCAATGGGGAAAATGATTTTCTCAGATATGTCTGGCCGTGAAGTAGAAATTGATACGGATGATGAGGCAGGTAGGCAAGCCTATTATCAGTCTTGGCTAGATAAGCGGAAACACTTGGCAAGAGTGTGTAATCGTTTAGGCGCAGACATGATCCCGATGCGAACGCATGAAGATGTGCATCGCTCGTTAACGGCAGGTTTAAGGCGACGAGCATTTAGGATGGCATCACGATGAAACGCTCAGAAGCACTGTCCTCGTTGCGTGACATACAGGGTATTGATGTTGATTTAGGTCTACCGGATTCAATTACATATTTATTCATTGCGGGCTTGATTACTCTGTTAGCGTATTTGCTGTGGTATTTCGTCATTCAAAAAGGTAACTGGCGACAAGATGCAAGAACTCAACTGGATGCCTTGCAAAAACATTTGAAGAACGCCTCTGGTCGAGAAGTATTGACTGAATTTACTGAGTTATTACGTAGGATTGCGATGGCTCGAAAGGGGCGAAAGGCGTGTGCCGGTTTGTCTGGAGATGATTGGATCTCCTGGTTACAAGATAAAGATCCAAAAGGGTTTAAGTGGTCGGCGTATTCGGACTATTTAGCCAATTTAAGTTATGCACCAGCGTCAGTTAAAGTAGATGAAAATATCATGAAACAGCTGATTGTCGCTGCTAAACAATGGACGTATAAGGATTAATCATGGTCAGCTTCGCGTGGCCTTGGGCGGCTATTTTATTACCTTTACCCTTGTTTATCCGTTGGTTTATTCCTGTTCGGGCAAAACTGGCAGGTGAGTTAACGGTATCAGATGATGTGCTGCTTTTTCCTGCGGTTAACCGGTTGGCACACGCTTTTCAGCAGGGTCAGGCAGCGGTGCCCATTCAATCGTGGTTTCGGCGCCTACTACATATTTTGCTATGGCTGATGATGGTGGTGAGTGTGATGCAGCCACAAGTGCTTAAAAAGCACACCCAAGTGAGCAGTCGAGGATATGATTTAATGTTGGCGGTTGATGTTTCAAGATCAATGCTGGCTTTAGATTTTAAAGTAGAGCAGCAAGCTGTGAACCGGATGGCGGTGGTTAAAGCGGTGGTGGGAGAATTTATCGATCAACGTAAAGGGGATCGAGTGGGTTTAATTTTATTTGGCGAGGGTGCGTATGTTCAAGCGCCTTTAACTTTAGATGGCCAAGTCGTAAAACGGATGCTGCAACAAGCTGTGCCCACAATGGCCGGAAACGGCACTGCTATTGGTGACGCCATTGGTTTGGCCGTTAAGAAACTTAAGGACCGACCAGCAGAATCACGAGTATTGTTATTGCTGACAGATGGTGAAAATACGGCAGGTAGTCTACAGCCTTTAGATGCCGCTAAATTGGCAAAGCAATTTTCAATTCGAATTTATACCGTGGGCGTTGGTAGTTTAGGCAATCAAAAAGGTGAAGTGGACTTTCCTGATCTGTCTGGTCGCATTACCAAACAGAAAATGAAAATTGATGAGCGTTTATTAAAAGACATTGCTAAGGCGTCAAACGGTAGTTATTTCAGAGCAACAGATACCAAGGCACTTGAAGCGATTTACGAGAAAATTAACAGTTTAGAGAAAACAGAGATCAAGCGTGAAAGCGTCTTAGTTCCTGAGTCATTATATCGTTGGCCGCTTGCAGCTGCGATGATGGTTATGCTGTTACTGGCAGGATTATCATTAGGGAGGGGCGGGCAATGGTAGAAGTAGCCAGTTTTCATTTTGAACAACCTTGGTGGCTGTTAGCCCTGATTTTACCCATGTTACTATGGTGGCTACCACAAGCTGAATTGCGAGAAGAATATCGTGATCGAGTCAAAAATTACGCAGACCAACACTTATTACCCTTTTTGTTATTAAAAAATGAGACCGAAAGTCAAGATAAAAAATGGTCATTTTATCTGTGGAGCTTAATTTGGTTGTCATCCGTTTTTGCGATGGCTAACCCTAGGTGGGATTATACCGACATCAATATCGTCACACCGACGACAGATTTAGTGGTGCTTTTGGATATGTCTCAATCGATGGAAGCCCGTGATGTTAAACCCAGTAGGATGATTAGGGCTCGTCAAGAAATAGAGGATTTATTAAAGCAAGGCGACCAGTTGAGAGTGGGCTTGGTGGGGTTTGCTTCCGTGGCACAAGTCGTCGCTCCGGTGACGGATGACTTTCAAATGATTCGCCATATTCTGCCTGTACTATCCCCTAAAATGGTTAAATACACAGGAAGTAGGCTGTCTCAGGCACTCAATTCTGGCAAGCGTTTGCTGCTGAGCCAGCCACAAGAAAATGATAAAGTGATGCTTTTGATTAGTGATGGTGACTATGATGAAGAAGGGCTGGAATCACTGATTGAAGGCTTGAAGCATGAAGGGATCGATTTATATGTATTAGGGGTAGGCAGCCTCGATGGGGCTTCCATTCCCGGGGTAGATAGCCGGCCAATTCGAGACTTAAAAGGTCATGTTGTGCTATCAAAACTGGATGAGCCAGGATTGATGGCCATAGCAAAATTAGGCCGTGGGCAATACTACCGAGCGAATTACTTGGATCAAGATACGAAGCAATTTTTATCGGCGATTAAAAATACGGTTCAAATAAGGCCGTCATCTGATCGTGTTCGAGTTTGGGAAAATCAATTTATCTGGCCACTAATGGCTGTTTTACTGTTGTTACTTTATCGCTTTTTCCAGCAACGTAGAGGGCAAACGACATGATGCGGCTTAAAGTGAAATGGTGTTGGATCATAGCTTGCCTATTAATGCAGCCTGTTGCTGCTAAGACGTTAGAACCTGTTGACCCTTTTGCGGTTGATGACTTTCGTGAAGGTCGTTATGAGCGGGCAGCAAAGCAATTTACCGATCCGTACCGAAAAGGTGTTGCCTACTATGAGGCAGAACAATATCAATTAGCGGCTAAAGCGTTTAAACGTGTTACGCGAAAAGAGGTGAAAGCAAAGGCACAGTACAATCTAGGTAATACGTATTTTCAGCTAGCGAATTATAAATCTGCTGCAGGTGCCTATGAGCAAGCACTAAAGCTTGATGCGGACGATGAAGATGCTAAGCATAATTTGTCATTGGCGAATAAAATGCTATTAGGTGTTGACCCTGAGGAAGAAGAGAAGAAGAAAAAAGAGGAAGAGAAAAAGAAAGAGGATAAAAAAGAAGACAAAAAAGAAGATGAAAAGCAGGGCGAAAAGCCGGACAAAAAAGAAGACGATAAGTCTGGTGAGGAACAAAAGCCAGATGAAAAAGAAGAGAAAGGCGATAAAAAGGGCGAACAAGAATCCGAAGGCGAAGAGCAGTCTGATAAAGAAGACGATGCAGAATCCGAGTCGAAATCAGGCGGTGACCCTGGTGAGCAGCAATCAGAGGGTGAAGGTGAACAAGACTCTGAAAAAGGCAAGCAAGGTGAAAGTGATGATTCAGACTCTGATGGCAAAGGTGGGGAGAATGACGCGTCAGGTAGTACTGGTGAGCAAAAAGAAGGGGATACCGGCGAAGAGTCAAAAGATGAAACCGGTCAGAATAGTCAGAAAAAAGATCCAAATAATAAGCCTTCTGAGCAGGAAGATAAGCAAGGTGAGAAGACCGAAAAACAGCTGCCTGGTAACCAAGTTAAAGAAGGTGATCAGCAAGCTGAACAAGGAAAACCCGACACTCAGGAATCTAATCAAGGCGCAGGGCAAGGCCAGAAAAACCCAATTCAACCTGGCGATAAGCTAGATGATTTGTCGAAGCTGTCATTAAGCAAGGAGCAAAATCGTGAAGGTGATGCAGAGGGTGAGTCTGAAGAGGGTGAGGGCGATAAAGGCAAGAGTGGTACACTTTCTGAGGAAAAGGTAGAGCAATGGTTGAGGCGGGTAGAGGGTGAACCCGGTAAGCTGGTGAAGCATCAATTTATGCAACAAGAGTATCAACAAAGTGGTGAAAACCCTGGGCAGTTGTTGGAGTTAAGACCATGGTAAATCGGTTAACATTAATCCTGATGAGTTGGGTGTTATCCTTAGGTGTCGCATCTGCTGAGGTGGTTGAGGTCAGCGTTTCAGATGCAAGTCCATACTCGCAGCAGACGATTATATTTACTGTCAGAGTGACAGGTGATCGATACCTAGATAAGTTTAGTGTGACCTTGCCAAGCATTAACGACACGATTATTAAAAAGGTGGATGTGAGCCCGCACAGTTATACTCAAATGGGCAAAAAATCGAGGCAATACATTTCTGAGTATCGCTATGCCGTGACCGTTTTGGCAGAAAAAGGCAATATACAAATACCCTCTGTGACGGTGAATGCGAAACGGGCCGATGTTAAAGATCGGTATGGGCGTTTGCTACGATACGGTCAGCGGTTTTACCCAAAATCCCAGCCCATTACATTGGTTGTGCGTCCTGCGAAAAGAGTCTCTGCTGAGCCATGGTTACCGCTCCATGGTTTACAGGTGAGTGCGAAGCTGCTGGATGAACCACCGCTTAAACTAGGGTTGCCAGCGCGTTATAAAGTGACTATCCGAGCAAACGGTGCTTTAGCACAAGATATTCCAAGCATGTTAGCGCTAGTGCCTGAAAGTGCGTTTAAGATGTATGTGGAACAAACTAAGCTTGAGGATAAAATTAGTTCTAATGGTACGACTATCGAAGGTTTTCGAGAGGAAATTATTACGCTCGTACCACAGACGGTAGGAAAGTTAGAATTACCGAATAAGGCCATTGATTGGTGGGATGTGCGTTTTGATAAGCCTGGTCGTGCTGAGATGCTGTCGTATCAAGTGGTGGTGCAAGGTGAGGCTGATGAGGCCGTCAGTGAGGTTGAAAAAAACAGAGAGGTAACTGACTTCAGTGAGACACTGAAGGTCATGGCGATGATGGTGTCTGGTGCAATCCTCTTTATTGCAGGTATCTGGTTTGGTGCGGGTAGGCCGAGTAGTCGTGCGGTACAAAGGCGCTTTGATAAAATGATGATCTTTATCCATCGAAGGGTTGATTCAGTGGTTAACCCGGTCTCATTTTGGATTGGCCGGCTGTCTAGCCGATTTAATTGGGGGCAAAAAGAGAAGACAAAACATTGGCATCCTAAGCCATTTAAATATTGGCTCACAACAGCAGAGCTTAGGCTTGAGAAGCGGTTGCCGGTGCGATGGCGAACCAAACGGTTTTTTAAGCGGTTAGCACTTGAGCGTGACCCTAAAATTTTGTCGAGTATGTTGTCGGAATATGCTTCTGAGTGTTTGAAAATGCCGAGTAATACGCCTCTGAGAAACATCGGTGTTCGTTTGAGTCTGCATTTTCCTCAGGTAAGCTCGGATCGTATTAATAATACCTTTACGGAGCTGGAAAATGCTTTGTATGGGCATGCAGATTTCAATGCAAAGCATTGGCATCAGCACTTTTATAAAGTGTTTAAGCATAAATCCATGCGCTCAGCTTGTGTGCTAGATGAACCGGCTATTTTAACCTTGCCAGAGTTAAACCCAAATCATAACTAAATGGTTTTTCTCGTTAAAAGTGTGATCTAGAAGCAAAAAATAATAAATGTGATTATGTTTTATTTAGACTTTGTGTTTTAATTGTTGTAGCTAATTTTTAAAAACAAATTTCTTGAGAGGGATTCTGCAATGGCAGGCAAAGCATCTGGCAAAACATTGGTACACATCCAAGCAAGTGAAGAGTTAGTTATGCGGCTTAAAATCTTAGCGGCAAAGCGTAACCGTAAAATGTACGAGCTGGTGGATGAAGCCCTGGTTGAATGGTTGGGTGGTCAAACCCAAGAGATGGAATCAATCGCTGATTTGATGAACGATTTCAAATAATCGTTAAGCATCTGTTCTTGATAGGTCCTCTACTTCATCATTGTAGGGGTCTAAGTGTAGCGTTAATTCTAAACGTGGTAATAATTGACATATCGCATCTTCTAATTGATGTGCGATAACGTGTGCGTCTTTTAATAAAATGTCTGGGTTAAACTCTAAGTGAAACTCGGCGAAATATTTTGAGCCTGTTTTTCTTGTTCTGAGTGCATGAAACCCACCAACTTTCCCCTCATTTGTAAAGCGTTCGATGGTACTGATGATTTTTTCTCGTACATCGGGCTCAGCTTCTCTATCGAGTAAAACATGTAATGCATCTGTGGCGATATGAGCACCATCGTAGATGATAAATATGGCCAGTATTAAACAAACGCCCGCATCAATATAGCTCCAGTCAGTGAGCATGATTAAGATGACAGAAACAAAAATACCCGCATTGCTGAGTAGGTCGGCACGATAGTGAGCCGCGTCTGCAATAAGAACGCTGGAGCGGGTGACAGTAGCTTCGCTTTCTAAAAAGCGGCTCAATTGCCAGGTGACAAGCATAGATATGCCCATCATCCAAAGTACCGCAGTGGGGTTCTGGATGGTGTTGTCAAGATGGTCACCCATAAAAATAGCAACAATGATGCTAACGCCAATACCGGCGATAAGCATGCCTTGAAAGAGCCCTGCAATTTCTTCGATGCGACCATAACCAAATCTAAAATTTTCTGTTGGTGCTTTTTCGCTTTGCTTGACGATATAAAAGTTGGTGGTTGAAACAAGTAAATCTAACAATGAGTCAATTGCGGATGCTAGGACAGCCAATGATGCGGTGTAGGCAAAGATAAAAATTTTGGCGATCAGTAGTGATGTGGCGGTGGCAATGGATATTTTTGTTGCACGTTTCTTTCTCAGGGTGCTGGCTGCTTTGTCTAAGTATTTCATTGTCGGATTATAACCTGATTGATCATGGTTACACCTACACTTTTTATAGCGTATTTCCAGGTTTGGTTCGTTTGAGTTGTTTAATGATGAAGCGTGCGGGGTGAGTGGCTTCGATGACGTTGCGGCTCACTGGTACAGGTTGTTTGTTGAGCATGGCAGTTAATATTTGAGCGCCTAACAGTGCACCCGTTAGTCCTTTGGAGCCATAGCCTGTCGACAGAAATAAGCCAGGTTGATACCGACCGAGCGGGTAGGTTGTTCTAGGGTTGCCATGGTGAAGTTGGGCGTAGTCACGCTGGTAATGCGGTGCTGATGGCGCTGGGCCAATGAGGGGGAGATAGTCTGGGGTGCTACAGCGAAAACTGACTCTCCCGCTGAGGGGGTTATGGGTTGGGAGTATGGTGTCGCCAAAGCTTGTGTTGATTCTATTAATGTTCAGTTGCTGGCTTAAGTCGCTTAGATCAGTGTTAGGGTCATTAGGCTCAAAGCTTGCACCAATGACATGGCGGCCATTCTCGGCGGGGATGATGTAGCCATCAGCGCAATAAATGTGCTGTAGCGCAGCACTTTTAGGGGTCGCTTTAATCTCGCTGATTTGTCCACGAACAAATGCTAACGGCATCTCATGTGCTTGCGAAAACTGAATACTGTCATAACCGGTGCAGAGAATAACAACGGCTGATTGATGTAAACAGGTGTCGTGATGCCAAACAGACCAAAGCTGGTTTTGATAGGTCAAATGGGTGATATGGCTATTGAGGTGCAGGTTGATGTGTTTAGGGAAGGCGTCAACTAATGCATGGCAAAAGCTGGCTGGCGCTACCCAGCGAGCGCTTGGATACAGTATGTTGTTGGTGTTCGTGTCTTTGGTTAAAAAATGTTCAATGTCACCAAACGATTGGTGAACTTTAAGTTGGCGTTGTCGCTGTTTGCTTGAGCCTGTCTGTTGTACAACGCCGCATACTTGCTGTTGAATGTGAGCGCCAGCATCCTGTAATTGCTGTATGCGTTGTCCTGTGAGTATAAATGCTTGGCTATAAAATTGAGAGGATGGTTTGTGGTCTGATGTTAATGCGGGCTGTAAAATGCCTTTAGCATTGCCAGAGGCACCCGATGCCAATGTGTTGGCGCGATCAAAAATATGTGCGTCCCAACCTTGCTCAGCTAAAGCGTGCGCCATACTGCAGCCTGCGATACCCCCTCCGATAATGCAGGCTTGTTTGGCATGCGCTGTCGCGGGCAAATTAAACCAAGGTTTGGTCAATGGTGGTGCTGGTTGTGCGGGTTGGTATTGGCCGAAAAGCATCTCACGCTTGACCCCAAAACCAGAATCTTTGCTCACGCTAAAGCCGCTGTCGTTTAATTGGCGGCGAACAAAACCTGCCGCAGCATAAGTGCTGAAGGTGCCCTTTTTTACGGTATGTTGGGCAATGTTCTGGCACGTTGCCTCAGACCACATGGCAGAATTTCGTTGCGGTGCAAACCCATCTAAGAACCATGCATCGGCTTTATCATGCCATTGTGGCAAGGTCTGTGCGATATCGCCAAAGATCAAAATAAGGCGAATGCGTAAAGTAGGTAAAACAATGAGGTGTTGCCCTGCTAATGCGGGAGGGTAATGAGGGAGGAGTGCATCGCTAATGAATTTAAGCGCTGGAAATAGCTGTTGAGCACGTTGTAAGTCTTGACGTTGTAGTGGGTGTTTTTCAAAAGAAACATAGCTAAGCCAGCTGTTGTTAGTGTGTCGTTGCCACAGTTGTGCGGTGAGTAAAAAATTTAAGCCGGTGCCGAAGCCTGTTTCTGCAATGGTAAAAGGTTGGTCTGCTTGCCAGCGCTCTGTGAGCAGGTTGTGTTTGAAGAAGACATACTTGGTTTCAGCTTCCCCTTGGTGGTCAGAAAAATACCGATCTTGAAATAAATCTGACCAGGGTTCGTTATTTTTCCAGGAAAGCTTGGCGGGTTCAATTTTCATACAATGGTTAGTCTGCGTTATGATGTCGCTTGAATTGAAACAGTTTAGAGTTTGAACGCATGAAGCCAGTTTGCCAACCCCTAGATCGAACCCTCTCTATCGCGCCGATGATGGAGTATACCGATAGGCATTATCGATATTTAATGCGGATTATCTCTAAGCACACGTTGCTGTTTACCGAGATGGTGACAACGGGGGCCATTATTCATGGGGACCGGGAAAAACTGCTGGGCTTTGATCCTTTAGAGCAATCTATTGTGGCACAGGTGGGGGGGAATGACCCTGTAGAGCTTGCTCAAAGTGCTCAAATATTGGAAGACTATGGTTATGACGAAGTTAATTTGAATGTCGGTTGCCCGAGTGATCGGGTGAAATCTGGGCGTTTTGGTGCCTGTTTGATGATGTCGCCAGAGATTGTGGCTGAAGGCGTTGAGGCAATGAAGCGTCAAGTGCAAATCCCAATTACGGTCAAATGCCGGATTGGTGTGGATGACTGTGATAGCTATGCCGAGCTTATTCGGTTTGTGCAAATTGTGGCAGATGCAGGTTGTGATGCCTTATATGTGCACGCTAGAAAGGCATTGTTATCTGGTTTGAGTCCAAAAGAAAACAGAACAATTCCACCCTTGAAGTATGACTGGGTGTATCAATTGAAGCAAGATTTCCCATCACTGCCTATTATTCTAAATGGTGGGGTAAAAACCTTGGAAGAAACTAAGGCACACTTAAAACAGGTAGATGGTGTGATGATTGGCCGAGAAGCGTATGGTAACCCGGCCATTTTTTGTGCGGCGGATCAACAATTGTTTCAAGATTCAACGCCGAGCTTAACGCGCTTACAAGCACTACAAGCTTACCTACCTTATATTGAAGAAAAGCTACAGCAAGGTGTGCCGTTAAAGCACATCAGTCGTCATCTCTTGGGTTTATTTAAAGGGGTGAAAGGCGGTAAATTGTGGCGACGACACATTTCTGAGAATGCCTTTAAACCAGGGGTAGGCTTAGAGCTCATTGAAGCGGCCATGCAGGCACTGGATAGTGATTAATGCGAATGCGTACCCAGATTTTTCTGTTTCTGTTTTTCTTTGGTCTCATGCCAATGCTGTCGGTGGTTGCATTAAATTTACCACTGGTTCAGTCAAAGATTGAAGTTGCCGTTCGGGATTATCAAATACAATCATTGAGTACTGAGTTTATTGATTTAGGCCAGCACATTGCAACGCGTCAGGAGATGGTGCGGTTTTTGGCAAAGGTCCCGGACCCAACGATGTTGTTGGGGGATCGGTTGGATGAAAAGGCTGCTGTAGAAGATGCTGCTAAAGAGGATTCGGACAGCGAAAAACAAGAATCCAAACATACGGATCTAGGTTGGTTTATCAACTGGGTTAACCGAATGTTACGAGGTGGTCAGGATGTTATTGAAGTCCGTTTTTTAGATAATGAGGGAAATCATAAGCTGGTACTCACACGTGAGAAAGTCGGTTTCCCCTTGGCGCCGGTGACAGGCAAAATCGCAAAAATGAATCCTATTTATTTTAATACGGCCAAAATGCTGCCCATTGACTTGTCTTACGTGGGGCCAATCAAGGTTAAAGAAACGCCTGCTGGTAGTATCTTAACGATGAATATGTCGAGTGCCATCACCCAAACCGATGGGGAAAAAGCAGGGGTTGTCGTCATTAAGATCAACGTGGCTGGAATGCCGCAACGTTTCAAAAATACGATTTGGGTGTACAACGATGGTCGTTATTTACGTACCCCAGGAATGGATGCCCACACCAGTACCGCTTTTGAAGACTTTCCTGGGTTGAATGGGGTATTTGAAACCGTTGATAAGGGCGTTTGGCAAGGTAAAACGGGGCGCCAAACTATTTGGATACCGCGGTTCCCTACCGAGCAAAGTGGGCCAATTTGGGTGGGTAGGCAAGTAGACCCATCCTCCATCGAGACATTTAAAAAAGAGCTGCAGTATAGAGTGCTGGTGATTATTGCGGCATTGATTCTTTCAGTGGTGTTGGTTGCCAGGTGGTTGTCTTTTAGAATGGAACGTATGAGTGATGATCTGACCAATGGTATTGCTCGTGTGGTGAGTAATGAGCCTGCTACCTTTGCTTGGCGAGGGCCAGAGGAAATTCGCCAGCTAGGAAAAGATTTAACCCAGTTAGCGAACATACATGCAACAGCGCAAGATGCGCTGGCCAAAAGGGCACAGGAGTTAGAGCAGACTAACCAATATAAATCACAATTTTTGGCGAACATGAGCCATGAGTTACGGACACCGCTTAACTCCATTATCTTACTGTCAAAAATGTTGGGTGAAAATGCGCCTCAAACCATGAATGAGGTACAAATAAAACATGCTTCTGTGATTCATCGAGCAGGTAATGATTTGTTGGCGCTGATTAATGATATTTTGGATATCGCAAAGGTAGAAGCCAATAAAACGACTTTAGTGGTGAGTCGGGTGAAGCCATGGCAAATCATTGAGCCATTAGCCGACATGTTTGATCCTTTGTGCCAAGAAAAAGGGCTGGAGTTTCACTACGATATTGATGTGAATTTGCCGCATATCGAAACCGACGTGGATAAGCTGCATCAAATTATGCGTAACTTTTTATCGAATGCGGTGAAATTTACCGAGCACGGCAAAATTACCTTGTGGGTTGAGCACCCTGAAGGAGATGATAAACAACTCTGCTTTAGTGTGACAGATTCTGGGATTGGGATTGCAAAAGGCAAGCATCGGGATATTTTTGAAGCTTTTAAACAAGCCGATGGCTCGACCAGTCGTAAGTTTGGAGGGACAGGCCTTGGTTTAACGATTAGCCAGAAAATCGCAAAATTGTTGGGGGGTAAAATTGTCTTAAGAAGTGAAATAGGTCAGGGCGCGAAGTTTGCCATCAGGTTGCCGATCTTTTTTGATGCAAGCAAAGTAGACGATGAACTCATTACCTTTGATGGCTCGCTTGATGATGACGATACTCTAGAAAGGCCAAAGGTGAAAAATAGCTCAGAAGACAGCGTTCAGCTTGATGGTCAAGATGAGCTATTTCAACAAAAGAAAATTTTGCTGGTAGATGCCGATATACTGAGTTTATTGAACTTAACGCCAAGACTCGAAAAATGGGGGCTTAAAGTCTTAGGGGCGGGAAGTGGTGAGGAGGCATGCGAGACATTAGAGTCTGAGTCCGCTTGTGATCTAATACTCATGGATATACCTGAGGCGAATGACGATGCAATGACAACATTGCAGTGGATTAAAGCACATGAGCAATTTCAATCTATTCCGATTGTTGTGATGACCTCTGAAATTGACCCTGAGAAAAAAGAGACTTGCCAGCAGTTAGGGGTGGTTGAGGTGTTGGCAAAACCGGTTGAATCTACCTCCTTAAAAGAGGCGCTATATACTGCGCTGACGGCGTAATAATTTCTGGGTAGCGCTTTGCCAGCAGCTGCGATAAGATGGTTTAAGCGTCGCATATCCCATATAAAAAATGAGTGTTAATACAATAATGACAAAGAGCGCAAACTTCACCATTTTGATTGTTGATGATAATGACAATAATCTATACACCCTCCGGACACTAATTAACCAATATTTAGATGCTGAGGTGCTTGAGGCATCGTCGGGCATGGAGGCGATGGATATAGCCCTCGGTGACCAAGCGGTTGATATCATTGTGTTAGATGTACAGATGCCTGAAATGGATGGGTTTCAAACGGCATCTATGTTGAAAATTCGCAAGAAAACCCAAGATATCCCCATAATCTTTTTGACGGCTGCTTTCAAAGCACATGAATTTCAGCAAAAAGGCTATGAAGTCGGCGGGGTTGACTACTTACTTAAACCAATCGACGACAACTTACTGATTAACAAAATTAGTACCTATATCCGCTTAATCGAAAAAGAGCGGGACATGAATGTCCTGTTAGAAGCAAAAGTGATTGAGCGAACCCAAGAGTTGGCTAAAGCCAAGCAGTATGTTGAAAAAATCATTAACACGATGGGGGAGGCGCTACTGGTGCTGAATGCGGATGGTGTGATTAGAGATGCAAACCCATCAGCCTGTAAATTACTGGCGTATAGTTTAGACAACTTAAAGGGCATGGGGATTGGTGAGGTTTTTGAGGAAGAAAACCAAGAAAAAGCGGCTGCATTTATGGGTACTTGGCTTGAGGCGCTCATTCGCTCGGGTGTACTAACGAGTATTGAGGCCAGTTTTATTGCCAGTGATCAGCGCCGAATCCCAATTTTGTTTTCACGAACCGTTGCGATGGGGGATGACGACCAAGTTGAAGCCATCATTTGCATCGCGAAAGACATGACGGGTTATCAAAAAATTGACGATGATGATTAAGGTATACCTATAAAAGGGTATGTACTGGGCTGCCACGCTTGATACATCACTAAAAACGCATAAAAACGCTTATCTTTTCACCAGACCGGTGTTATATTCTGTGTTAGTGATGAGAGTGATTAAAAATTGTTTAAAAATCAACTCAGTAAAACTCATCAAACTAATTCATTCTATTAAGTTATATATTTAGGATACCGACAGATGGACGAACAGAACCAACCACAAGAAAACCCAACCGATGACGATGCCGCATTAACGGCAAATGCGCTAAAAGCTATGGCACATCCTATTCGCTGGAAGATTCTCTGTGTTTTAGGTAATGCGGAATTGAACGTGCGTGAGATTATGGATCAAGTGGGTTCAACTCAAAGTAATGTTTCGCAACATATTGAAGTATTGCGATCAAAAAATATTTTGATTTCTCGCAAAGACGGTAACAAAGTGTATTGCCGAATTGCTAACCCAAGCTTACAGAACCTAATCGACAAAATGCGTGGCGTATTGTGCTCTGCCAACCTTGATGAGAAATTTTAAGTTTTACATATTAGGCTGTTAGTTACCTCATAGAGCAATGCGCGTTCTAAACTGCATTGTTCTCAGTAACTGCTGTCAGTACGGTTTTATTTTAGTGCGTACTTGCTCAAAATAATAAGATAAGAATAGCCACGCTAAGTGGTAAGAATGATAATAATAAATGCTGAATAACAGCATGAGGGGAGCCTATGAAACGCGTCATATTTAATCAAAAAGGTGGTGTTGGTAAATCAACCATTACGAGTAACTTGGCTGCGATTAGTGCCGCTCAAGGTAAAAAAACGCTCGTTATTGATTTAGATCCTCAAGCGAATACAACGTTTTACTTGCTAGGGCAAGATGCGACCGAATTAGATCGTACCATTGTTGATTACTTTCAGCAGACGCTGACTTTTCGCTTAAGCCGAAAAGAGCCTCAGCATTTTATTCATAAAACCCCTTATGATAATTTAGATGTTCTACCTTCACACCCTGAGTTAGAAGAGCTTCAAGAGAAGCTAGGTTCTCGTTATAAAATCTATAAGCTTCGAGATACTTTGGCCCAGTTAGGTGAATACGATGAAATCTATATTGATACGCCACCCGCATTGAATTTTTTCTCACGTTCGGCCTTAATTGCGAGTGACCGCTGTTTAGTGCCTTTTGATTGTGATGAATTTTCACGAAAAGCGTTATATACCTTGATTGAAAATATTCGAGAGATTCAAGAGGATCATAACTCCGATTTGAAAGTAGAAGGCATTATTGTGAATCAGTTTCTCAAAAATGCGAATTTGCCAACGCAAATCGTTAATGAGTTAATTGCAGAAGGGTTGCCTGTATTAAAATCCCGCATTTCAACATCCATTGTTGTACGACAATCACACGATGCGAAAGCGCCGCTTATTCATTTTGCACCAGCGCATAAAGTCAGTATTGAATACATGACGTTGTTTGATGAAATTATGGAAAAAGCCATTGGGCCGATGTATGAGCCTATGATTCCGCGAGCGTCTGCTGGCGAAGAAACTCTTTTATCTTGAGTAGCTGTTGATGTCTGATATTACCTGGGAAAGCAACCCATCTCACATGAAACTTGAAGTGATGGGAGTGTATGATTGGCCAATTTGGAAGAGTGAAATTGACCGCTTTCCTTGGGCTTATGATAAAACAGAAGTGTGTTATATCTTAGAAGGCAGTGTCACGGTTACCCCTGAGGGTGGTGAGCCTGTAAAGCTGCAAGAGGGTGATTTGGTAACCTTTGCTAAAGGGTTGAAATGTCACTGGGATGTACATGAGCAAATCGAAAAACACTACAATTTTAAAAATTAATGGCTTAATCCGCTGTCGATTATTCTGGCTGCCTTTTTTGTTCTTTGCCTTTATGACGCCAAGTTTCGCTGCAGAAACAGCCGGTGTCATCAGTGACTGGGGCTCCTTAACTGAAAAATTGACCAAAGTGCATTGGTTCTTATTGCTTTTTAATGGGCTGCTACTGTTATTCTCCAGGCCCATTTTCAATAAATTGACGCACTTTAATACCACAGGTGAAAAGAAAGCGCGGACCTTACGACTTTTTCAAGCAATCAACTTATTCATCATTCTTTTGGTTTTATTCTATAACCTGTATCAGCCCTTAGCCTCAGAAAATATTTTCTCTCGCCTCGTTGGTTCTCTGATGGTGGTGTATATGGTGTATTTGGTGCAACTCGTGGCCCGGTACGTTATTCGCTATCGATACGGTAAAAAAATAGAAAGAGGTGGAGAGGTTATCGTTGAGCAAACGTACAATAGCCGTTTGCTCAGCCTTTTAATTGGTATTTTCTTATCGATTGTCGCGTTGATTTCTGTCGTGCATGTCTGGGGGTTTGATGGCTTACTAGAAGCGGGGGGCGTAGTTGGTTTTATTGGTGTATTGCTTGCTTTAACGCAAGCTGCTTGGGCGCCTGATATCATTAGTGGTTTGATCATATTGAATAGCCGGACATTGGTTGAAGGAAATACCATTTCTTTTGACGATCATGGCCATAAAATCATTGGCGTGGTTTTTAAAACGAAAGTTTTTCATACTGAGATCATTAATTTTGCCAATAATCATCGTATTACCATAAAAAATGCCCTGCTTCGCGAAAAAACAATCCACAACCTCTCAAAGCTATCCTCGCAAAAAGGGCTCAGAGAATGTTTGCGGTTTAAAATTGGTTATGATGTACCTGCTGCAAAAGTTGAAGCGATGTTTGTCGAGGTGGAAACACGTGCTCGGGCAGATAATGATTTAGCCGTCTCCGACCAGCATGATATGCAGGTGGTTGTGTTAAATGCAGGGGATTATGCGGTGGAATGGGGGTTGCAATATCATACAAAAGAGATCAAGCAGCTTCTTATTACGCGTTATGCAATATCGCGCCTTGTATTGGATGTCTCTATAGAGCATGGGATTAGTTTGGCAACACCTACGTTGATTGAAACTCAAAAACAAGAGATAGAACAAGCCATTAACTAGCCTTCTATAAGACAAGGTAAACAGGGTGAATCGTTGATCAAAAAATTGCGCCTAAAAATATTAGTGATTCTGTTCTTGTCGCTTAGCCTGGTTTATTTTTGGCAGGTTAAAAACCGTCCTGCTGACACCGCATTTGCCGTTGCAACCTTAAATGATCGCTACCAAGTAGAAGAAGTCGCCACTGGGTTAGGGGTTATTTGGGGGTTAGCGTTTATCTCTAATGACCAATTACTGTTTACTGAGCGGCAAGGTACTGTTGGCGTGCTGAATGTTCAAAACCAAACGTTGCATCATGTATCTGGCGTAGCTGAGGTTAAGGAGGGTGGCCAAGGTGGCCTGTTAGATGTTGCTGTACCACCTGGCTATAAAAAACAAGGTTGGATTTATTTTACCTACAGTAAAGAGGTTAAAGGCCAAGGTGCAACGACTTTAGCGAGAGCACGGTTAAAGGGAGTGCGGCTTGTTGATTGGCAAGACCTGCTTGTAACAACGTCAAGCGCCAAAACGGCTCATCATTATGGCTCTCGTATCGCTTTTGATCAATCAGGTCATGTGTATTTTACGGTGGGAGATAGAGGTGGCCGGCCTAATGCACAGGATTTAACGAATCATGCAGGTTCTGTACTGAGGTTAACTGTAGAGGGTGCTGTACCAAGCGATAATCCTTTTGTGGCTAAATCAGGCGTTCTACCCGAGATATGGAGTTATGGGCATCGAAACCCTCAAGGAATCGTGTTTGATGAGGTGAGACAAAAAGTATGGGCCATAGAGCATGGCCCTAGAGGTGGCGATGAAATTAACGAGGTGTTGCCGGGGCGAAACTATGGATGGCCTGTTATTTCCTATGGGCAGGAGTACTGGGGGCTGTGGCGGTAGGTGAGTCCACCCATAAAGAGGGCATGGAGCAACCTGTCAAATATTATGTGCCTTCGATTGCGCCAGGCAGTTTGATGTTATACCGCGGTCATGCTTTTCCACAGTGGCAAGGCAATTTATTTGCAGGTGCTTTGAAACTGAAGCATCTTAACCGAATTGTTTTAAATGACAGTGGCGAATTCATTAAAGAAGAGCGCCTGCTTCTGTCACTTGAAAAGCGTATTCGTGCGTTAGTACAAAGCCCAGAAGGGTGGATTTATTTTTCCACAGACGATGGCAAAATTTTTAGAGTTAAGCCCAAGCAGTAACCGGTTGCCTTATGAGCAAGAGCCTGTGATTTTCATGGTGTCGCACAGGGTTTGTGGAGCGTGTTTTTGGTGTTAACCTATCGTCTTAGGTTAGCAATACTCTGTGTCTCTCTCGATGGCCTCTTTTATGAATGAATCAACAAAAACAGTCAAAACAACCTGTCCGTATTGTGGGGTAGGCTGTGGAGTGCTTGCTACACTGGATGAGCACGGCATTGTCACGGTTAAAGGCGACCCGGAGCACCCTGCTAATGCAGGGCGGTTATGCTCAAAAGGCACCGCGCTAGGGGAGACGGTTTATCTGTCAGGACGCTTGTTATACCCAGAGATTGAGGGGCAACAAGTCAGCTGGGATCAAGCCATTTCGACCGTTGCTGGCCGTTTTAAAGACATCATTGATGAGCATGGTCCAGATTCGGTGGCTTTTTATGTGTCTGGGCAATTGCTGACAGAAGATTATTACGTGGTGAATAAACTCATGAAAGGGTTTATCGGTTCGGCGAATATCGATACCAACTCACGTCTTTGTATGTCGTCTCCTGTTGCCGCGCATAAACGCGCATTCGGTGAAGATATTGTTCCGGGGTGCTATGAAGATTTGGATCATGCACAATTAATTGTGCTCGCGGGTAGCAATACCGCATGGTGCCACCCTGTCATTTATCAGCGGATTAATCTGGCTAAAAAAAATAACCCAGATTTATTTGTTGTGTTGATTGATCCTAGAGCGACACAAACGGTTGGCTTTGCCGATTTACATTTGAGTATAAAGCCTGGGCAAGACAGTACCCTATTTAATGGCTTATTGACGTTTTTAGAGGGCAACGGTGACCGCAATGAGTTATTCACAGCCAACTTCACCTCTGGGTTAGAGCCTGCGTTAGCGGCTGCAAAACAGTCGGCACCATCGGTTGAGGCTGTTGCGGCACTCTGTGGGTTACCCGTTGAAAACGTGCAGACATTTTACCAAAAATTTGCTGACACTGAGCGTGTTGTCACGGCATTCTCCCAAGGGTTAAACCAATCTAATACCGGTGTTGATAATGTTAATTCAGTCATCAATTGCCATTTATTAACGGGGCGAATTGGCCGTAAAGGGATGGGGCTTTTTTCCTTAACCGGTCAGCCGAATGCGATGGGAGGTCGAGAGGTGGGTGGTCTTGCCAATCAGTTGGCAGCTCACATGGAAATTGGAAACCCTGAACATCGAGATTGTGTGCAACGATTTTGGCAATCCCCAGTAATAGCAGAACATGAAGGTGCTAAAGCGGTTGATTTGTTTAACGCCGTGGCGTCCGGAAAAATTAAAGCCATCTGGATTATTGCGACGAATCCGGTGGTGAGCTTGCCAGATGCAGATAGAGTTAAAGCGGCTTTGGAGCAGTGTGAACTTGTTGTTGCATCAGACTGTGTTAGAGAAACCGATACGCTTAATTTAGCCCACATTAAATTGCCAGCGTTAACGTGGGGTGAGCGGGACGGTACAGTGACGAACTCGGAGCGTTGTATTTCACGGCAGCGGCCACTGCTCCCTATTCCAGGACAGGCGAAAAATGACTGGTGGATTTTAACTCAGGTGGCGCAGAAAATGGGTTTTTCTGAGCACTTTAATTACCATGATCCCGTTGATATTTTTAGAGAGCATGCGGCATTATCAGGCTTTGAAAATGAAGGTCGTCGTCTTTTTGATATCAGTGGTTTGGCCAATGTAACTTGGCAGGAGTATGAGCAGTTAGCCCCTATGCAGTGGCCTATTAATGCTCAGAATATAAAAGGTAAAGCTCGGCTTTTCAGCGATGGGCAATTTAGCACAGCCAATGGTAAAGCCCGTTTCATTGCAATACAGCCAAAAGCTGCAGAAAGCACACCAAGCGATGCTTTCCCATATATCTTAAATACAGGAAGGGTGAGAGACCATTGGCACACGATGACGCGAACAGGTGTCTCACCGAGGCTATCCGCGCACAGTATTGAGCCTTATTTGGAAATACATCCAGAGGATATGCAGGCTGAGCAGTTAGTGGAGGCAGGTTTAGTCAGTGTGCGAAATGCATTAGGCCGAATTAACGTTCGGGTTAAATCGTCAACGAAACAGCAAAAAGGCAGTGTCTTTATACCGATTCACTGGAGTGACCGTTTTGCAAAGCAGGGTCGTGTCGGTACCTTGATTAAAGCATCACTTGACCCTATTTCTGGTCAACCTGATTTCAAACACAGTGTGGTGGCTATAGAAAAATGTGAGCCAAATTGGCATGGGTTTATATTGACTCGTCGAGATCAATTAGATTTGCAGTACTCGCAATATTGGGTGCGCTCCCGTGGGCGAGGTTTATGGCGCTATGAGATTGCAGGGAATGATAGTCCAAGTGATTGGGCTGAGCGAGCGCATGCCTTACTGAGTGATGAGCACGATGAAAAAAGTACTTGGGCTGAATTTTATGACACTGCACAAGGCCATTTTAGAGCCGCGCGTTTTATTAATGGCCGCTTAGAAAGTTGTTTATTTATTGGGAGCTCCAATCAGTTACCTGAGCGAGATTGGCTCATTAGTTTGTTTCAAAAGGATGAGTTAAGCCCCGCGCAGCGCAAAAGTTTGTTAATGGGGAACCCTCCTGCAGAGCAAGAAGATGCTGGAAAAGTGATTTGTGCCTGTTTTAATGTGGGTGAAAAATCCATTTCTGCAGCGATGTCAGAGCAAAATCTAAGCTCTGTTGAAGCGATTGGCGCGTGCTTGCAGGCTGGTACCAACTGTGGTTCTTGTGTCCCTGAGCTAAAAGACATGTTACGCCGAAAGGGGATAATCAGTGATTGAAAAATATTCAGCTCAAACGATTGATTTGCAGTTAATTGAACTCAATAAATCTATGTCGCAGCCGTGGCTGATTAAAGATAAAAAACTGTTTAAGCAGTTTGTATTTGCTGATTTTATCGAGGCATTTTCCTTTATGACAAGCGTCGCGCTGCACGCTGAGAAAAGCAATCATCATCCAGAGTGGTTCAATGTTTACCATACAGTAGAAGTTAGTTTAACCACCCATGAAGTGGGCGGCATTACCTCCAGAGATTTTCACCTAGCGCATGCGATTGAGGGGATCATTAAGGTCTAGTTATTGGGTGATTACCGGCGTTGCCTGCTGATGTTTCTGTTCAACTGTTTGTTGTATTTGGCTGAGTAACTCAGGGTTTTTAAATGCTAATTTGTCAGCTGAGTTAAGAATGAGGCTGACAGACTCAGGGTCTCGTATTTGCTGCATCCAGCTAATGACTTGTGTGTCCAAATTATTGTGTTCAAGTTTACCAGCCCAATCAAGTAGTACTTGAGTGGCTTGAGATTTTCCCATATTGGCCAGGGCATTTCCTGCGATTAAAGCAATAGGGTCTGTTCCAATAAAATCTAGCTGCTCGGCCAAGGGTTTGATGGCGTCTAAATTTCGGGTGCTCATGAGTGCGCGTTCTACAATGTGCTGCACATTGGCATTGTCTGGGTTGTTTTTAGCAGTCGAAAGGAGCGCTGTAATGCCTTGAGTATCCCCAATAGAGCCTAAACCTGTGGCAGCTGCTTTAAATAAATCACTGGAAAAATCGAGCTGTTGAAGTTCTGGTAATAATACTGCTGTAAGCTCTGTGCGAAAGTTGCCTTGGGTTGATCGCTTCTTACCTATATCGGCAATACTGACGAGGGCTAGAGACTGCGCGGCAGGTTCTGATAATGATTCTTCATTAATAAGGCTGATGATTGTACTGAGTGATTCAGGGGTAGCCATTTCAGCGAGTAGCCAGATAAGGTGGCTTTCATGCTCTGGGTGCTCTTTAATGAGTTGTTTAAGTTCAGCTGCAATTGATGGGTTAGAATCCGCTAGAGAAATGAGTAAGCTTTCAGCTAGGTTCAACTTGTCAGTATCATTACTGGCTAAAGCGTGCTTGATGACAGAGATTAGCTCAGAGGATGTTAACGTCTGGAGCTGATAAAGTGCGTCATTTTTTTTGCTGCGTAAAGCCTTAATGTGGCTTTGCATATCCCCCCACGAAGCGTCAACGCGGCCTGGGTTAATGTCTGTTATAACAGTAGCATCATCTTGTATGCTAGATTTTTTGCTATTCTGTGTTACAGCTACTTGGTTCGGGCTGAGCAGGTAATAGCTTGTCGCAGCAATGGTCATAACTGAGAATGCGATGACGGCTACCTTCATGGTGACCTCCTGTTAATAGTCGCGATGTTAAAGCCAGATAAGAATGCCATCTGGCGTACACATTATAGTCTAGTGACTAATTTAAAGGCGTGAAACCATCTTCAGCAGTCATTTTAGATAATATACTTTTTATGGTGGCTACCTGTCCTGTTTCGCCATCATTTGGATTGCTGTCCCAAAAATCAAATTGTGTGGCATCGGCATGAGATATTTTATGCAACTTTGAATGCCATAAACCTGCTCCATTGCGAGTAAACCCAGGGATGAGTTCCATTCGTTGTGAATTATAAGGCACGATCCCATCACCTGTTATCCAGCCATCAGCAAACACATTTTTCCTAACATAGTCACGCATATCGCTTAAATTTCCAGGTAGGATGGCTGCAAGTTGAGAGCCATTGAGTAAATCAAAGTAGCCTGCCGCATTTTCACCGAGTTCAAGGCCGTCAGATGTGATATGCCCGTAGACGTCAATGACATTACCGAGGTTAGCAACAGTACTGTTAAGGCCAGATATTGCTTGTGATATTTTGTCATTGGTCGGTTTTCCATTATCATCAAATACCAACGATAAAAATTCAGTAGAAGGGCTCATAATAAACTGAAGTGCACCGATCGCAATGTCATTTTTTTGGTAGCCTTTAGACTTTAACCAGTGTTTCATTAGACCAAATGGGCTGCCCTGGTGTGGGGTGCCAATGGTTAGTAAGCCGACGGGGTATGGGGCGCGCTGATTAAACGTTTGTAAAAATGAGCGGGCAGCAAGCCCCCCTCTACTATGACCTACGATCATGATAGATTTTGGATCTGCAGTCATATCCATGCTTAATAGAGCAAGGCCTACTTCTTCACCTAACTTCTGGTAGGTGCTACCGTCGCCATTTTCCCAAACGGCACCATCACTCACTTGAGCGCTAAAATGATAGGTGTAACATCTAGACTTTGGTAGATCATTGTCTCGGTCATCACCTTTTAAAGTTGGGCAGTGGCCGTTAAAAATGCCATCAACCACAGAGTTCCATGTATCAGGGCTTGAATTTAACCCGTGCAGTAACAGGTAAACGGTTTCATCAGGTCTTGTTTCGCTCGTGATTTTTAGGTTGTAAGGTGTGGCTTTTGCACCATAAACACTCACGTGCAGTGTGTTGTTACCTGAGTTATCAAGCTCGCATTGCTCGGCTTTGCTACGGCCTGAGTAAGGTCTACAGTCCCAGGCTCCCCACCATCTCGACGGCTTTTTGTTTAGACGCACATATAAATCACCATCGGCGTTCATACCCTCTAAGCGGATAGAGACTTTGCTGTTAGAGCGATCTAATGGAATTTGGTAATGATGCCAACTTCTTTTAGATATATGATTCTGGGTATCGCTGTTCGCTGCGAGTGTCTCAGCAGCGGCGATTGAGGGGAGTCCAAATAAGCATAAAGTCAGGGCGATGATTTTATTCAAGTGGCGATCCTTTTTTATTTCAAAATGTAATGAAAACATTGTATCAGTAAAATCTTAAAAAAATTCTTGGTGCCGATGAGTGGTATGAAAAAATAGGATTAGTTGAAATAATAAGAATAAAATCAGTGATAACCATGATAGGGGGGTTATATTTCAGCTTAGGGTATTCCAGTTGTTTTGTTGGTTATCCCGAGTTTGTATAACGCTTTCATGTCATATAAAGATGATATTTTGCCTCAGTTCAATGACTGTCATTGCTCAATGAGTATCGTGATTATGTTGCCAGCACGTATGGAGCTGGGGTGCTGTAGTCGTTCACTGGTTCTCTTGAAGTGTCTATTGTGGCGCAGCTGACACGTTTTATTTGGGAGAAACAGATTTAATAATGTTCGTTTCAGTCACATTAGCAATACTGCCTAATGCCTCTATTTGTTTTTGTACGTCTCTCATATTGTCATTGTAAATATTTAATATTTCAGGTGGGAAATTTTTTGTGTCTTCTGCTGTGATTTTAAACAACTGAAGTTGGTTTAAAAAATTTTTTAACACATGATTGGTTGAGATCATCATGGCTTTATAAATTTTTATTTTTTCCGACTCAATGTCCTGTGTTTTCTTTCGTCTTATCACATCAAAAAACATAAAAAGCATAATGATGAATATTGGTATAATAATTTCACCTGAATTCAAGTCATAAGTGCATGACCGGTTAAATTTTCTTGTTTAATGCCAGTGAGCTCTTCAAAAGCCTCATAAGGTGTTTTGTAGCCTAAGCATTTTCTTGGCCGGCTATTTAATTTGTGAACTGCCG
>JABHGC010000015.1 GCA_018672285.1 Methylococcales bacterium | reverse complement strand
TCAGGTGTTTATAGGTCATATTGGCCTCTGTAATGTGTTTGGTAGCTTATTACTTTACACCTGAGTCTTACTTTACTCTATAGGTGTTTTTATTTAGCTACGACCAGAGGTCATGCACTTATCATACGAATTCAGGACTGTCAATTTTTCTTTGGAGAGATTGTCACTACGGCAAAATCTCTTCCCACCAATTTATTGACCAATCGCTTTAACGTGACTTGGTATTGCTCCCCTTCATACTCAAAGCACAGTGCCTGACCTTGAGCCATTAATGTACGCTCAAGCAAATACTGATGATTTGCCGTTTTCAGCGCCAACAGCACATTACCTGCTGAAATATCGCCTAACGATATGGATAAAAGTCAAAGCTTCCTGGCACAGCAATTGATTGTCGCTGGTAGACAACGACTTCAGACTCTGGAATGTGCTTAGGAACGGCTTTCAATTGAGCAGCACCAGAACTCATCTTACTTAGCGTTAACTTACCTGATGCTTGCCACTGTTGCCGTAAAGCATCTGTCATAATAACAACCTTCTGCGCGCCACCTCCCCCTTCCACGACCTCCAGCTTAGCTTGGCCTATTTTTACCTCGCCAGTGTACTCAGCCAAACTCGGGGTCATATTGATAACGATACGATCGACCTCAAAGGGTTTCAACCAGCCACGATTACCATAACCAGGTTTAAATTTGCTACCATCATTTAATAAAATGGTCATCTCAGCTTTGGCCGTTGCAGGCTCCACACGCTGGTAGTGCACCGCTAAACTTTTAATCACCTGACCATCAGGGAAGCGGCAAAAAAATAAAAGGAATGACCGGCAGCTTCTAGTGCAGAATGCACCGGCTGCACTACGAGTACCGTCAGTATTAAAAAAAACACTTTAACCATCTTAAATCCTTCCTATCAACAAAAAAACACCATAACGATACTATAGAAACACAGAAAACAAACGCATATCTTAAACGCTTAATTCAAAACAATTGCCCCTTTTGTCCAGACAAACTATTGCGCGATTATACAACCCCGTTAAAACAATTTAACAAGACAAGCAACAACCTTATATAACAGCACAAAATACGTTATTATCACTTTATTAACCTACATATAACAACGGGTAAAAACATCATGACATATCATATTCACTATTACTCTGACCAAGTCTACCGTTTAGATGGTATTTTAACGCCTGATGAATGCCAACACCACATTCAAAGCAGTGAAGACCTTCACTATCATGAAGCGACCATTAATACAGGTACCGAGCACATACTGGCCAAAGACATTCGTGATAATGATCGTGTCATTATAGACAGCACAGATATTGCGGAAAAACTATGGCACAGGGTCAAAAATTATCTGCCACACATACCTGAATGGTCACTGTACAGCCTAAACGAGCGACTCAGGTTTTATCGGTATCAAAATGGACAACGTTTTCGTTGGCACCGAGATGGCAGCTATGTCAGAAATGATCACGAGGCCAGTTTGATTACCTTAATTTTGTATCTCAATGAAGACTTTAGTGGAGGCGACACCAGCTTTAGGTTTTATGATGTCAAACCCAAAATGGGCAGTGCTTTGATTTTCCCACACCAGATCATGCACCAAGGCTCAGCAGTAACAGAGGGCTGCAAATACGTCCTAAGAACAGACGTGATGTACCAACATAACACCAAGAGTGAATAACCATTCACTCTTGGTTAGCAACCTCTGTAATTGCATCTGAATCAACTCAAATAGATTGAATGGTTTTGTCACTCATAAAAACAGACATCACTTGAAGATCATCAGGCAAGTTTTTCAAGCTGACTTTAGCCTCAACCCACGGCATGAGCATTTTTACGATATCAGCATTTTCACCTAACAAAGGCAATGCTAACACCACATAATCCCCTTTCTGGTTTAATGCAATTTTATGCGAAGTGCTATTTGGAAGGGGCTGAATAACTAAGTGTGCCCAATCAATCATCACACCAATGGTCGCAATTTTTTTTAGTTCAGCGACCAATACACCAAGCTCTGCAATCACTTTTTTGAGGCACGTTCTTTTTCTTTTCTTTTATGCCGAGTTTCAAATTCAAAGGCCAAACCAGCAGATGTTTTATAAATGGCCTGACTTAAGTCAGTAAATAACCACTCCCCGACTAATGGCACAACTTTAAGAGGTTCGTTAACAATTTTCTGCGCCTCAAAATATGGATCACAGTCGTATTGCTGGCAAAAAAGCGCCACAACCCGTCCCTCTATCGCACGACTTGCACGCTCATTAGGTCCATCCACCATCACCGGTTGGTCGTTAATAAAAAACATCAACATATTCTGCCGGCTCACATGAATGGTTAGGTTTGCGCCATCTAAGAACAAAAGGATTTGCTTGAGCTGGTCAACATACGCTTGGGTTGAGCGATTCCACTGCCGAATTTTTTGTGTTTTACGACTACGATCTAACTTTGCCAGCTTAACTTCACGAGCATAGCGCTGCACAACTTGCAGTAAGGCGATACGGGTAAATTCAATTTGTTGTTCCGAAGGGGCATATTGAACAAAGCTAGCAAGCTCAAGCAACTTAGATTGACTGGGTTTAATTTCGCGCTCTAATGCGTGGGCATTCACACTCAACAGCAGAAGCTGCAATACCAACATTCCCATGCGTACGATCATGACTCATCCTTGAAACGTAACATTCCATTACGAGATGCCGATTATACTGAATACGTCATCCTACTTCACTAACACACCACTACATTTCCAGTTCACACTGAACCGTCAACTCACCAATCGACGCTTGGTTTGGTAATTGCAATGCCATGACCACTAAATCTGCAATGGTTTGCGGTTGAATAATTTGATCATCAGGAAGCTTGCAAACCTCTGTAATCATGTCCGTTTTCACCCACCCAGGACAAATAGCCACAGAGCGCACCCCGTCATCCCAGCCAACATTTCTAGCCGCATGGTGCAGTGCCATCTGGGCAAACTTACTCACGGCATAACCTGCCGAGACGCCTTTAACACGCTTACCAGACATACTAACCACCGTCACGATCCTCCCCGTTTTCGCCTGCTTTAAATGGGGCATGGCTCTGCGGATCAACCACCATGGGCCTTTAACATTGACTTGCCAAAGCGCATCTAACGCCGCCTCATCGGCATCATCATTCTCTGGCCCCCCTTCCAGTGGCACCACATTCAATATACCCGCGACATTGACCAAACCATCTAACCGACCATATCTTTTTACCGTGGCTTCCACCCAATTTCCTGCCGTTTCTCGTCGCATTGCATCATATTCAAACAGCAGATGGTCCTTACTATCTATACCACTAATATCCTTAAGGTTTCTCATCCCTAAGCTCACACTATAGCCTTGCGCTACTAGCGTTTGCGCTACCTTAAGACCAATCCCCCGGTTCGCACCAGACACCATGATCACTTTTTTATTTGCCATGCCCTAACTCCCATTCCACTCTACCGAACCTTTTTTTTCACGAGAAACATCAAACCCTTGCACAACGGCACCCAGCACACACCAGTTGAAACAAGACACTCCAACACAATCAAGCCGGCCATGTTAGCCACAAGCTCAAACACAATCATCTATACTTATACCCATCGTGACGCATGAAGGCTACCAAACCTCAAAAAATACCTACCTTTTGCAACCAGGAATGAGTCTTAGGAATGGACACCTTTTTAACCATTGACGATTTAAACGGCAAAGAGAAAGAAGTTTCCTCTTGTTTTAACTGGCGCTTAGGTGACATCCTTGTCGAACATGGCTCAATTACCAAGGGGCACCTCAGGTCTGCACTGGAGTACCAGCAACGTTATCCTGGTCGCATTGGCAACATTTTAATCAAGCTTGGATTTACCAGTGAGAGCAGAATACAACAAGCCCTCATGGAAAAATTTGCCATCCCTAGGATTAAGTTAGAAGGGTATGTCGCGAATCAGCGCATCATGTCTTTGGTCTCCAGCGAGCTGGCCAGTAAACATTGCGTTATCCCAATATCACTCAATGAACAACAATTATTTCTCGCCATGGCAGACCCACTAGACTGGCAGCTCATCAATCAGATATCCATAGACACCGGCCTCAGGGTCGAGCCTGTTATGGCACTGAGCACTGAAATTCGTGACGTTATTTCTCTCTACAAGCGCTGCTCTGGCGTAATGAACATCGACGACAGTAAAATAGAGAAAGAAAAAGAGGCGATCATCCCTGATGAATGGGTTTTAAAATACCACATACTTCCGCTCACCATCATCGAAAACAAGCTATTTTTAGCCATATCAAGGCCTCATGACAAAATACTCATCGAAAAAGTGGCAGAACATACAGGCAAACAAATAGAGGCGATTTTAACGCCACCTGCAGAAATTGAAAAAATATTTGAAGCACAGCAAACAAGATTACAAGACATTCAAGAGGTAAAGAGAAAACGCGAAGAAAAACGAGATGAATGGGCAGGTCACAACAACTTATGCGTTGCGGCAAAAAACCTGGGCAACATCATCAAAGAACGTTTTATTCTTGAGTCTGTATTGGGCATTGGCAGCATGGGAACAGTCTATAAAGCAACAGATCTTAGGCTTAAAGAAGCTAAGTTCGACAATTGCTTTGTTGCGCTGAAAATTTTAAACAGTCACTTCAAAGATAATCCTGCAGCATTCATTGCGATGCAACGGGAAGCGGCTAAAACCCAAATGTTAAAACACCCTAACATTGTCACCGTTAATGACTTCGACAGAGATGGAGACATTATTTACATCACCATGGAATATCTAGAAGGCCAAGCACTCTGTGACCACATGCGTGACCACTACCCCAAGGGTATGCCGATTGATAAAGTCATCGAAATATTAGAGCAGTTGACCCTCGCTTTAGACTTTGCCCATCAAAACAACATCATCCACTGCGATTTCAAACCAGGCAATGCTTTCATCACCACATCAGATACGGTGAAAGTGATTGATTTTGGCATTGCCAGAAATATTGACATTGACGACAGTGAAGAGATCCTACCTGGTTTCACACCATCTTATGCCTCTCACGAGCTGTTTTATGGTATTGAGCCGAGCCCAAGTGATGATGTGTATGCACTTTCGGTTGCCACCTATAAAATGCTCACCGGTAATCACCCGTTTGACGGCCACAGCGCAGTCGAAGCAGAAAGATTAGGCTTAAGGCCTCAAAAAGTAGACTCTTTATCCAACCGCCAATGGAAAGCATTGCGTAAAGGCTTGGCACTGACTCGAAAAGAAAGAACTGCATCTGTAAACACCCTTTTGAAAAATTTCATTCCTAATTGGTTTGAAAAAATGAGCAACTTTAATGACCAGGGTGATGGCTAAATTTCAAATAGAGTGTTAATTGAAATTCACTTTACTAATTGTGCATAAATTGGCAATCCTGAATTCGTATGATAAGTGCATGACCTCTGGTCGTAGCTAAATAAAAACACCTATAGAGTAAAGTAAGACTCAGGTGTAAAGTAATAAGCTACCAAACACATTACAGAGGCCAATATGACCTA
>JABHGC010000030.1 GCA_018672285.1 Methylococcales bacterium | reverse complement strand
TCAGGTGTTTATAGGTCATATTGGCCTCTGTAATGTGTTTGGTAGCTTATTACTTTACACCTGAGTCTTACTTTACTCTATAGGTGTTTTTATTTAGCTACGACCAGAGGTCATGCACTTATCATACGAATTCAGGTTTTACCAATCTCGCCGTTTGTTAGATAAAATGCAGTACGGCAGCGAGTTTTAGCGCGCCAAAGTGAACCCTGAACTATACTTATTAGTAAGTATGTAAATTAATTGACAGGATTCCCTTTGGAACATGCATTGCCTGAACATTTAGTACACCTAGAAGTGCAAATCCTTCGCCGGATTGCGACTGCGTGTGCGTTAACCGAAACACTCCAAGTTGTTGCTGATGCGCTAAGTCACGAGTTGCAGGGTGCACCGGTGCTAATGGTACAGTGCAATGATACCGGAGTGATTGTTCCTCAGGCGTCTACTGGGTTTGTTCCTGGTCAATTAGAAGTGGTCTCTGCATTTGCAGAAACCAGTAATCTGCAGCTCGAACGTTATGTTGAGTCTCAATCTATTCTTGCCGATGACGATGATGACGACGAAGATATCTGGGCGTATTACCCCTTTCCTCATGTTAGCCGAGAACAGCTGTGTTTTGTGCAGCCTGTCTTCTTAGGTGACAGCCCTTGTGCCATTATATTGGTTTACTTTGATGGTATGGCAGATAGTGATGCAAATGCTTTAATTCAATCATTCTCAGAATTAGTCAAAATGGCTGTTCAAGCCGACAATACGGCGCAACAGCTCACAGAGGCAAGAGATGATGCGTTAAAAGTGTCTCAATTAAAAAGTGAATTTTTGGCCAATATGAGCCATGAGATTAGAACCCCGATGAATGGTGTGTTGGGTATGTTGGCGCTGGTGAAAGAAACCCCATTAGATGAGGAGCAGCTGCAGCATATTACGGTTGCTCAGCAATCTGGGGAAAACTTGCTTGAAATCATTAACGACATTTTAGATTTTTCAAAAATTGAAGCGGGCAAGCTTAACATTGAACAAGTAGCATTTGATTTTAGGCAAAGTGTACAAAATGTTGTGTCATTGTTTATGCCTAAAGCGGATGAACAAGAAATTGACCTGGTTTGCTTAATCGGGGACGACGTCCCCGCAGACCTCATCGGTGATCCAACAAGGATAGGCCAAGTACTGACAAACCTCATCGGTAATGCGATTAAATTCACTGAAGAAGGTGAAGTCGTGGTGAGCATTGGCGTGACTCAGCAAGATGACAACCAAATAATACTCCGCTGTGAAGTCAGTGATACGGGGGTTGGTATTGCACCAGATGCACAAAAACAAATATTTGATGCTTTTGGTCAGCAAGATGGTTCGACAACGAGAAAATTTGGTGGAACAGGCTTAGGCTTAACCATCTCAAAGCAATTAGTCGAAAGAATGTCAGGTAAAATTGGCTTGATCAGTGAGGTAGAGCGGGGCAGCCTGTTTTGGTTTACTTTACAATTAGCCAAAGTGTATACCGAGCTTCCAGCACCAGAAAATAGCGTGGGTAAAACATTATTGATCGTGGATGAAGCCGATGATACGCAAAAGCCAATATTAGAATCGTTGTTGGTCAGTTGGAATATCTCCTATCAATGGGTGGTGACTGCAGAAGAGGCGGATACCGTACTGCAGAAAAAACCAGGTAGGTTTGATGCGGTCTTGATTGGCACTCAGTTGGCGGATTCTGATGGCATAGATTTAGCTACCAATATTAGGGAAGAGCTGTCTGAGGACCAGGTAAAATTGGTTTTATTAACGGCCCTCGGCGTACGTTTAGATGATGCATTAGTACAGTCCATTGGTATTCAGTCGCATCTCAAACAACCTATTCAACCTCATGCTTTAAGGCATTGTTTGCAACAATTATTTCAACCAAAAGAGCTGGAGCCACCTAAAGCGGTTGTGGTGTTACCTTCAGCAGAAAAAGTTGTTGAACAAAACGACAGCGATATTGCTACTCGTATACTGGTGGTTGAAGATAATCGAATCAACCAAAAAGTAGCCTTGGGACTATTGAAAAAAGCGGGGTTGACGGCAGATGTCGCTAACAACGGTAAAGAAGCATTAGATGCGATGTCGGAGAAACGTTACGACTTGATTTTTATGGATTGCCAAATGCCTGTTATGGATGGCTATGAAGCAACAGGTGCCATTCGGGCAAGCGAAGCCTCCTCTGACGTGCGAAACTTAATTATCGCCATGACTGCAAATGCGATGGATGGGGATGAGTCAAAATGTTTGGCAGCAGGTATGGATGATTACCTGAGTAAGCCTGTTAAGCTAGATAAGCTACGAGCTGTCATTGAAAAATGGCTTCCCCATGCGTTATCGCAGGAGAAAGCCGAGTGACACCTTTAGATTTTTCAGTCTTTCGGTTTCTAGCCATTGATGACATGTCATCGCACCGTGACCTATTGAAAGGGATGTTGTGGCAGGCGGGCGTTCGCTCAATTGATCTTGCTTGTGATGGTGCTGATGCGGTCAATAAAATTTCTAAAAATGAATATGATGTTATCCTGTGTGATTACAACTTAGGTGAAGGGCAGGATGGGCAACAAGTCCTCGAAGAGGTGATGCATCGGAAGTTACTGAGTTATAATACGATTTACGTCATGATTACAGCTGAAAACTCCTCTAATATGGTGAGGGGGGCTATGGAATACAGTCCTGACGACTATTTGATTAAGCCCATCAGTAAAGAGATATTAGGCCACCGAGTACAGCGCTTGCTTGAAAAGAAGCAAGCCATGCGTGGTATTTATGATGCAACAGAAGCAAAGCAATATGCTGAAGCTATCGTGATGTGTGATGACGTGATCGCGAAGCACAAGCGGTTACGTCAAGATTTAATGAAATTAAAAGCAGAATTGTATTGTAAGTCTAATAACCCGGTTGAGGCACGAAAGGTATACCAAGAGGCCTATGATAAAAAGCAATATCAGTGGGCAAATTTAGGGCTAGGTAGAGTCTCATTACAGCTGAAAGAGTACCCACAAGCTCGAAAGCTGTTTAAAACACTGATGGTTGAAAACCCAGACTGTTTAGAAGCTTATGATTGCTTAGCGTTAGCGTTTGAAGGTGAAGGGGATACTAAAGAAGCGCAACGGATACTCGGTTTGGCAGCAAAAATTTCTCCAAAAGCATTGCTTAGACAAAGAGAGCTAGGTCGTGTGTCGCTGATTAATGATGACGCGGATGCTGCCATTGCTGCATTTAAACAGTCGATTAAATTGGCGCGACATTCAGTCTTTCATAGCATTGAGGATTATTTTGGATTAGTTCGTGCTCAGTTATATAAAAATGATTTTTCATCCGCTATCGCCGCATTAACAAATGCTAAAAATGATTTTAAACGGGATGCTAAAAGTGGTATTAGAATTGAAATCATGCAATGTGAAATTGATTTTAATTGTGACAGGCAGGACAAAGCAAAGCTGAATTGGGACAGTGTTAAGCGCATGGCGTCGGCTTACAAAGAGCCGATGACGGCTGATTTGTCAGAGGATTTAATCCGTGCGGCAAAACTTTTTCAGGACAATGAAATTGCTGAAATTGCTGGGTTAGATTCTGCTGTTGTGAAAAAACAAGTGTCCTCAGAGAGTAAGCGTTATAAAAAGCTGAATAAAGAAGGTATTAAGCTTTACAGTGGTGGCTATCTTCAAGAAGCTATTGAGAAATTTGAAGAAGCATTGAAAGGTATGCCTGACAATACCGGGGTATTGTTGAATTATATTCAAGTGTTGATTGCTGAGGCTAAGGAGCTAGGGTTAGATGCTGATGAGGATAAAAAAATCAGGAGAATGCTAAAAAAAGCGAAGTCTATAGAGCCCGAAAGTGAACGGTGTTTATCTCTGATTAAAGCTTTTAATAGCCTAAATAAGGGGTGATTTAGTGTCTCTTTTGATGCGGATAATTAAAAACAGAACGTTGGAATTAGACCGTGTTCCCGTGCTGGATTTTGAGATACATGATCGTGCATGTTTGATTGGCAGAAGCCGGTATTGTGATTGGAAGTTGCCAGACCCTGAGAGAGCACTGTCTTCAGTGCATTGTTTTATTCAATATCATGAAGATGAGTATTACCTCATTGATAATAGCTTGAATGGTGTCTTTATTACCAAATCAGGCCAAGAGATTGGTAAAGGGCGAGGTAAGTTGATTTTAGATGGTGATATTTTCACCATTGGCGATTACGAAATTGAGTCTGTGTTGACGGCAACATACACGCATGCAAGACAATCGAAAAAAGATGAGGGGATCACCGAGTCTGCTGATGAGACAATCATGGACATGATTTCTCACTCACACGATAGAGGTCGGGCCTCTAAAGAGCAAGAGAGGGAATTATCTCGACTACAAAAATCAGTGAAACTAAAAGATCAGCAAATTGCCTTGCTATCAGAGGCGATCACAAGCTTTGCATTAAGAAAAGATGTTGGCGTTATAGAAAAAGAAAAAGAAAAATTAAAAGAGACATTAACCTCATTACTTATGGATTTAGGGCGATAATGGTATGCGTATAATTGTTGCGGAAGATGAAGCCGTATCTCGCAAAAAATTGTTGACTCTTTTATTAGATTGGGGGCACGAAGTATTCACTTGTGTGAATGGAAAAGAAGCGTATACCTTATTTCGTAAAGAGCAACCTGATCTTGTGATTACAGATTGGATGATGCCAGAAATCGATGGGGTTGAGTTGACTAAAATGATTCGCAAGGCATATCACCCATCCTATCC
>JABHGC010000253.1 GCA_018672285.1 Methylococcales bacterium | reverse complement strand
GAAGGTAAAACCTTATCGGCCACCATCATTGAAAAGCTCGGACTAAAAAACATTGGCGTTAATGAAAGCAGCACGAGCAGTGACTTAGATTTCACCAGCTTACTTTCCCCCAAAATCCATGCAAGCTATGGTGTAGACCTGTTTAACCAAGAAAGCTCTTTACACCTAAACTACGACGTGACACCTCACATTCAAGTGAAAGCAGGCGGTGGAAAGTCATCACAAGGGATTGATTTGCTATATTCCATTGAGTTTGAATAATTCCCAACTATAGTTATGAGATAATAAACGAAAATGAAGAAGGACACACAAAATGGCAAATGTTCTGGTTGTTGATGATTCTGCATCAATGCGTCAAATGATTAGCTTTACTTTATCTCAAGCAGGTCACTCGGTTGTAGAGGGCGTTGACGGGTTAGAGGGTTTAGAAAAAGCAAAATTAAATAAAACTGACATCGTCATTTCAGACGTTAATATGCCCAATATGAATGGTGTTGAAATGGTGACTGAAATTCGAAATTTACCAGATTATAAATTCACCCCTATTTTAATGCTGACAACTGAATCTAGTAAAGAAAGTAAAATGGCGGGAAAAGCTGCAGGGGGCAACAGGTTGGCTGGTGAAGCCCTTCAACCCAGAGCAACTGCTTGCAACCATCAATAAAGTATTAGGCTAAGCATTATTTGCAGAAAAAGCCATGACTTGATCAATGGTTTTTTCTGCAAATAAAATCATCAGCAATCGATCCAAACCCAATGCAACACCGGCACAGCTCGGCAAGCCACTTTCCTGTGCAGACATCACATACTCATCAATATCTAACCCCGAAGCATCTCGCTCAAACCGCCGCCGCAACTCATTTGCATCTGTTAATTCATCATACCCGTTAGCTAACTCAATCCCTTGCCAGTACAACTCAAACCGATGTGCAACTAAAGGGTTTTCTTGTGAGACTTGTGCTAATGCTGCCTGGCTGACAGGATAATCTACAACAAAACATAGCCCATCCTGCCCCAATTTAGGCTCAATACAATGACTAAGAAGTAAATCTAGCCAACCATCTTTCGTTAAATTTGTACTGTTTAAATGGATGCCCTTCAGCTCTGCGATCGACTGTAGTTGTTCACACGTAGACTGCAACGGGTCAATGTTTAGGTAAGTTAGAAATAACTCAGAATACGTTTTTGTTTCATGCTCAAGTTGAAAGCCAGAAATGGTCTCCAATAAGCGCACCACATCTTCAATCAAGTTTAAATGGCTAAAACCCAAACGATACCACTCTAACAAGGTAAATTCGGGTTGGTGTTTTGCACCTAACTCCCCCTCTCTAAAAACCCTCGCTATCTGATAAATATCGCCTGAGCCGTCTGCTAACAAACGCTTCATGTGATACTCAGGTGAAGACTGTAAATATTTTTCACCAAACGTGGTAGCAACTTTAAAGTTTTCGATTGCAGGATCTGTTACGCCAAACTTAGCAAGATAAGGTGTTTCGACTTCTAGCACGTGTTGCTGCTGAAAATATTGACGAATCGCCGCAAGTACTGCAGCTCTTTTCTGAAGGGTTTCAAGACAGACATTAGGCCGCCAGCTTGATGCTTTACTTTGGTGGGGCAAGTCGCTTAACTGTCTTTTGCACGAGAAACATATTCACCAGTACGGGTGTCTACTTTAATCATCTCATCCATACCTACAAACAAGGGCACTCTAACCACCGCTCCCGTCTCTAAGGTTGCGGGTTTGCCACCGCCTCCTGAAGTATCCCCTCTAACACCTGGATCTGTTTCAGTAATTTTTAAGGTGACAAAATTAGGCGCATCCACTGACAATGGCTCACCGTTATAAAGTGTGACGGTGCACATGTCTTGATCTTTCAGCCATTTAACGGAATCACCCACTACTTTGGCGTTTGCAGCATGCTGATCAAAGCTTTCTAGATCCATAAAATGCCAGAACTCACCATCGCTATATAAAAATTGCAATTCGACCTCAACAACGTCAGCAGCCTCAAGTGACTCACCTGATTTCAATGTCCGCTCTAACACACGTCCTGTATTTAAATTGCGAAATTTCACCCGATTAAAGGCTTGCCCCTTGCCAGGCTTCACAAATTCGTTTTCAATAATACTACAGGGGTCACCATCGACCATCAGTTTGAGTCCGCCCCGAAATTCATTTGTACTGTACCTAGCCATTGTGACCCTCACCATGTCGAATAAAATT
>JABHGC010000016.1 GCA_018672285.1 Methylococcales bacterium | reverse complement strand
GGTGTTCGCGGCAGTTCACAAATTAAATAGCCGGCCAAGAAAATGCTTAGGCTACAAAACACCTTATGAGGCTTTTGAAGAGCTCACTGGCATTAAACAAGAAAATTTAACCGGTCATGCACTTATGACTTGAATTCAGGCCTTGGTACTTCCCAGTTGAAGCACAGCCAAGCAACAACACAACCGTCACCGTCATACACAGTAATGTTCAGTCATCAAACAACCAGTACCAGAAGTTAATCCATTGGCTTGAGCAAGAACAGCCTGACGTTTTTGTTGTACAAGAAGTGACTGACGCTTGGATCACAGCGCTACATCCGCTCAACAACCAATACCCACACCAAGTCATTCACCCACGAACCGATAACTTTGGCATTGCGCTGTATAGCAAATACCCACTCAGCCATATTCAAACCCATTATTGGCCGCCTGCCGAGCTCCCTAGTATCGAGGTCACAATACACAAACAAACCAACTCATTTAGCCTCATCACAACACACCCTTTGCCGCCCATCAGCAAGGCTTACCACGCGGCTCGCAACCAACAAATTCAGGCGGCTATTTTGGCTGCCAACACACAATCATTGCCAACCATTTTAATTGGAGATATGAACCTCACCCCTTGGGAACCAGATTATACTGCACTGCTCACGGCTAAAAAAAACCTGCTGAGTAATACCCGAATAGGGCAGGGCATACTCCCAACTTGGCCCACTTTTTTCCTGCCCGCTGCCATTGCTATTGACCACTGCTTTATCAGCCCAGAGTGGGAAACCAGCCAAATGGTCACCGGGCCAGACATCGGCTCAGACCATCTCCCCATCAAAGTCACTCTAAAATTACCCAATCAATTATAAATCCCTGATGTAGTCAATAGGAATAGTAAGGTATACTGTTGCCATATTTTCACAGCGTTTAACATAGCCATGCCATCACCCATAACCACATTAGAAATTCGTGCTTCATTTTCCATCAGCTTGTTTTATGCGGCGATCGTCACCGATGTGATTAGTATTGCAACCGGTCTTTCTCAACACAGCTTTTGGCAAAACATCACACCTGAGCAACTTGTACAACTACAGGACAATCCAACCGAAGGTATTCCCCGTGGTAACGCGCTCATCAGCTTAATTTCAATTGTTGTATCCATTGTCACTGCCGTGACCTTCCTCCGCTGGTTTCATCAGGCCTACCGCAACCTTTTAACCATCGGTGTAGAGGGCTTAAAATATTCCCCCGGCTGGACAATTTTTGGTTTTATCATCCCCATTGTCAGCTTATTCATCCCCTTCCAAATTGCCAAAGAAATTTGGCAGGGCAGCTTCACAAAGCACCCCTCTCAACCTGATGATTGGAAAAAACAAACGACACCCATAACCATCAAAGCTTGGTGGGGATTCTTTGTATGCGCCTCTTTAACCGCTTTCATGTCTGCTCAAGTCATGGCCAGAACCCAGAGTGTCACACATATTGTTCAAGCCATTGAAGGCATTATTATCAGCAACTTTATGTCTATTTTAAGTGCGTGGTTTGCCATCCAAATGATTAAAACAATCACCCAGTTACAGCGCCAAGCATTAGATAAAAATCAACACATGCAGCTTTCTGCATAAATTCACCAATCTCCGGCAAAAAACCACCTGTTTGCTACACTTAATGTATTCATCTACATTGAAAGTGCTATGCCAAAGCTTTTGCGTTCCCTCTGTTTTATCGGTTTCATCACATTAGCACTTCACGGGTGTAATGATGACACACAAACCTTCACTAAAGTCCGAATAGGGTTAGCCATACAGCCCAGTACGCCACTGATCATCATTGCTCAGAAAAAAGGGTTTTTTCGAGCAGCAAAGCTCGATGTTATTATCACATCATATCCAAGTGGCAGAAGAGCCTTTGATGAAGGTTTATTAAAAAACAAACTCGATATTGCCAGCTCGGCCAACACACCCGTCGCACTTGCTGCCATAAACCAGCAACCCATCACCATCCTGGCCGAAATTTCCAGCACCAGTAATATCAACAGACTTGTCGCAAGAAAAGACAGAGGTATCAACAACTTAAAAGATTTACCAGGAAAAACAATTGGTACTCAAAAAAATTCAGCTGTTCACTATTTTTTAAATTTACTGCTACAGCAACAAAATCTAACAGAACACGATTTATCCATTGTTTTTATGCAAGCAGAGGACCTACCTGAAGCCTTAATGCAAGGAAAGATCGATGCCTTTTCAATGCGTGAACCTTATGTCAGCCAAGCTGTAAAACTCATGAAAGACAATACTCAAATTTTCTCCTCACCAGGGTTAATGCAACAGTCACACATGCTAGTCGCTAACCAATCATGGTTAAAGCAAAACCCTAACGTTGGCCTAAAGCTCATGACAGCACTCTACCAAGCCGAACAATTTACTCAAAAACACCCTGAACAAACCCTAGACATCATGGCCGCAGAAATGAATATTTCTGCGGCTAAACTCGCACTACAAATCAAACCCTATCAGCTGCGACTTGGCTTAAGCCAAAGAATGATTCTCGAAATGGAGTCACAATCACAATGGCTCATAAAACAAAACCAAACACAGAAACCACTACCCAATTTTTTACACTACATAGACTCAAATCCACTGACCCAGGTTAAACCTAACGCTGTGAGTTACATCCATAAACCATGAATATTCGCCAACGTATTCAAATATTGTCTTTCAGTGCTGTTCTCATTGGCCTAACCGCAGTACCTGTGCTCATTTGGCAGACCAATAAAAGTGCTGAGCACACACAGAATATCAGTCAGCTAGATGCGCTAACTCGTAACACCATTGCTTTAACCCTACTCGATATTCACAGTAGCCAACCGAGGCAACAACAGCAACTCAATATTGTTAAAGATGCCTTGAAAGAAAATTCCACGCTACTGCTCAGCAATAACAACGTTGAAACAGATCAGCTCTTTGAACAGGTTCAAACACTTCTAGCCTTACTCAATACTTTACAACATAATTCTGAAACCCCATTAAAGCATCGACAAATGGCCATTAGTGTCCAGTCGGTCATTGACGCCATAAGCCACATGCAACTAGAACAATCCAGCCTATTGCGAAACCATGTTCAAACATCAACTTACATTTTAACCAGCATTGTGGCCTTCGCCTTAATTTTATTAATACTAGGACTAGCATGGTTAGGGCATTACTTAGTAAAAGGCCTGAACCAATTACACGAAGGTGTTCAACAGGTTCAAGCTGGGAATTGGCCGCAAATTATCACCATCGGACATGATGAAATTTGCGACATCAGCCAAAGTTTTAACCACATGGTGAAACAACTACAAAACAAGACTGAACAACTCAACCTGGCACTCGACATCGCTCAAATGGGTATTTGGGAATTAAAAATTAGTGATTACTCTCTTATTTGGGATGAACGACTAATGGAAATTTACACGGTACCCATTCACATAAGAGAGCAAGGGATCACTTACGATTTTTGGCGAAATCGTTGCCACCCAAATGATGTTGAGTCGGTAGAACAACTCCTAGAAAGCGCTTTAACAGGCGCTACCTTTTTTGATACCACATTTAGAATAATTTTAAATGATGGGCGAATTCGTTACCTTCGAGCGCTTGCAGTGGTACAGCGTGATCCGAGCGGCCGGCCTCACAAAATGACGGGGATTAACTACGACATTACCACCCAATATGAGCAAGCCAACCACTTAAAACAACTCTCCATTCAAGCCGAGGCTGCCAACCAAGCTAAAAGTGATTTTTTAGCCAATATGAGCCATGAAATTCGAACACCAATGAATGCCATTATTGGCCTGACTGATATTGTTTTAGACAGTGAGTTACAAAGCTTGCAGCGTAGTTACTTAAGCAAGGTGAAAGACTCATCAGGACACTTACTGCATATTCTTAACGATATTTTAGATTTCTCCAAAATTGAAGCTGGAAAATTAGAGATAGAAAAAACGCCTTTTTCTCTTTTTGATATTAAAGATCATTTAACTGCTTTATATGACCTTCATGCAAAAGATAAAAGTTTGGTATTTAAAGTCAACATCATACCGCCACAAGTACAAAATTATTTAAGCGATGCACTCAGGCTAACCCAAATACTCAGTAACCTTATTAGTAATGCCATTAAATTCACCCACCAAGGAAGTATTACTGTTGATATCGAAGTAAACGCTGTTAATACTCAGCAAGACTTACTCAGCATTTCCGTGACAGATACCGGCATAGGCATGAATGAGCAACAACAGAAGCAGCTATTTAAGGCGTTTAATCAAGCTGACTCATCAATCACCAGGCAATATGGTGGCACCGGGCTTGGCTTGTCTATCAGTCAACGATTACTTAAATTACTCGGTGGTAAAGATATTTCTATCACCAGCGATGTCGATAAAGGCAGCTGCTTTAGCTTCCAGATACCGCTAGATAAAACTGACCTTAAACCCGAGAAAAAAACTGAAGCGATTACCGCACCATTGATGACAGGCAATATCCTATTGGTTGAAGATATTCCAACCAACCAAATTGTTGCTGAAGCCATACTCAACAAACTCGGCATGACCATCGACATTGCCCACAATGGACAACATGCCGTCAATAAAGTCAGAGAAAGACATTACGACCTAATATTAATGGATCTACAAATGCCTGTGATGGATGGCTTTGATGCCACCCAATGTATTCGCCAATTCCCCAATGAGCAAACAACACCTATCCTTGCGATGACTGCTGCCGCAACCAGTAATGATAGAGCAGCAGCTTTAGCAGCAGGGATGAATGATCACTTAGCCAAACCCATTGACTTAGAAGTATTGACCTGTGCTTTACAAAAATGGCTCCCCCAACAAGCAAGCGACAGAGTACTCATGCAACCAGCTTTATCAAACCCACCTGAAAAAACGACCGATGCCATTGAATTACCAGGATTTAACTTAAATGCAGCGGTTGCCCCCTTTGCAGGAAACTGGACGTTAATGCACAAACTGTTACAGAGTTTCGTTAAAGACTTCGCCTCAGCCAACCAAAGAATTTCTGAATATATTACGGCCAATGACTTAGAGCTTGCTAGAAGGGAGGTCCACAGCATAAAAGGCTTAGCTGGCACCTTTCATATTCCGATATTAAGAGAGGCAGCACAGAACTTTGAACAAGACTTAAAAAAAGGGCTAACAACGAGACGTTCCACATTCGAACATGCATTAGAAGACGCACTCAATGCCATTGCCACATTAAATATCGACAACTAACAGCACAACTGCCCCGAGAAGCTGGCCGATGATTAACGCGGCAATGGGCCAAACGATGCCCGTTTTCAAAATAGCCGACAACTGAAATTCGCGCCGCCTGACTGATAACATTAAACTACCCGCCTGAGTCACCACAAAACAGCTTATGGCCCAAAACAACACTTGAATATCAGAAATGTCCACACCAGTGATCTGCTCCTTAATCACCATAATGGGCCAACCAAGATAACCAATCAGCAGACCGAAGTGACTCATAGGGTGTAACTTAAGCATTGAGGTTCCTCCTAGAAATCGCTAGCCTAACAGAGTTAACCCACAAAGGAAGCACCATGATGTGTTGCTGTACTTATCTTACAAATATTATTTCATAGAATCAGTGGGTCAATCACAGGTGATTTTGTGAGATAAATAAAGGCAACAGAAGACTTCAAATTACATAACCGATCTTATCCTGGCTTTCCCTTAAGCATTAATTCAGAAATGGCGCTAGTTAGAGAAATTCATCAGTTCTATGAGTTTGTATTGAAAACGACAACAGAGTGCTAAAACGTTTTTTTATTCTAACAAAAGAGCGATGCAACACAGCTAGACACACTCGAAAATACAACCTAAATCATTCAAAGTGTGACCCAGTTCTCACTGTAATTCTCTGTAATAATCAATCACATAGCCGTTCAGTTTTCATTCATCAAAAATCTACCATACTCGTTACAAGTTAACCCATATTACAAACCCAATCACAAAACAAAGGACAAAATCATGTATAAAAAAATTGCGATGATACTTGCAGCTCTTACCCTATCAACTACGGTTCATGCTGCAGAACGGCATATACATGTTAATGGCAATCATTTAAGCAAAGAAGATATACAGATTATTGATCATCTAGCAAATCAAAATGTGACAGATGGTTTCTACTGGATCAATTTTGAAACCGGTGCTTGGGGCTATGAAGATAATGACACCGTGGTGGGTTATGTCGATATATCTCGAATAACCGCTAATCAACCCACACAAAACAATCATGTTGCAACGGGTGATGCAAATCCAACACAAGGTAATAAAGATTACATTCACAATTATTCAGATGGCGCTTTTGTGAGTAGTGGTAATTGTTCAATTGTTAGTACAGCAGGTATGTCATTCAAGAGCTGTGACTGACCACGGCATATTTCAAACCATTATTAAATCGGACATCACAATGATCAACAAAAAGACAACATCAATGCTAGTTCTTATTGCAGCTTTGCTACCTAATATCGCCTTTTCTGAAACATGGGATGAATACCTGTACAATAAAGAAAATGGCAATGCAAGCAAACAACAAGCCAAAAAAAAATACTATCAAGATAAATATGATTACCTGAATTCGTATGATAAGTGCATGACCTCTGGTCGTAGCTAAATAAAAACACCTATAGAGTAAAGTAAGACTCAGGTGTAAAGTAATAAGCTACCAAACACATTACAGAGGCCAATATGACC
>JABHGC010000122.1 GCA_018672285.1 Methylococcales bacterium | reverse complement strand
ATGCTTAGGCTACAAAACACCTTATGAGGCTTTTGAAGAGCTCACTGGCATTAAACAAGAAAATTTAACCGGTCATGCACTTATGACTTGAATTCAGGCGTATTAACTGATGCATTTAATGGTAGCTTAACTCCCGATAGTGGTCATCACATAGGAATTTCTATGCAAATCTGACTGACTGCAATGTGGCTAATCCAACCCGCCAAATGAATCAGAGTATCAGTCAGCCATGTCACGGCTCCAGACTTATGAGTACACCACCCTGGAATGTCCGCTTTTTCAAGCTCATAACTTTGTTGAAACCATTAGAGACATTTTCTACAACGTGTACCAGGGTTGTCAAATCCGACGTTTTCAATCACCTAAACACCGACCAAATTTCCTCAGCGGCATTAATCTCCTGGCTTGCATAGCCCATATTCAGCATTTTACGAATAAGCCGGCCATTACTCGCGGTGGAATCTGCCCAACGATGACCACCCCCTTTCACCTTAAAATAAACGACAGGTTTTTTACAGGACTGGTATGTTCGTTTTACTACAGTGGTTTGGTCCGCAGCCACAGCATTAATTGGCCTTGAACGGTTAAATTGTCCACAATGATTTGCCTTAACCCAGTGACTGACCGTTTGATCAATACCAATATGTTTACCCCGTAATTGTTTCTGCTTAACAGGGTTCACAATTAAACCACTCGGTAAAAATGCCGTATCTTGATCACCAAATACAAAAACAGCTGCCATTGGCAGTAATCGAGAACTACATTTTCGACTCAGTTGTTTTGTTTCACTCGCAGCAACGACAGCAATGCCTGCAATCCAACGAGGATGTTCACACGCTACCCTCATTGCCATAAGCCCCCCATTGGATATCCCTGTGATGAAAATTTTCTTTGGCGCAACTGGCAATTTCAAGTCACGCTTAAGATGTTTGACAAGTGCGCGTAGAAAAGCCACGTCATCCACACCCGCTCCAACATTGGCGCGACCATCATTCCAATGCTTATTAACCCCTTTGGGGTAAACTGCAATAAATTCAGCCGTCTTTTCACTCAACGTTGAAAACTGTGAGTAACGCTCAAAACTTTTGGGGTTATCAGCGCCACCATGCAGCCCAATCAATAACGGCAAAGGCCTCCCAACCACTTGATATTTATGAGGAACAAACAATCGATAATGCCGATCTACGCCGTTTACATTCAAGCACCCCACTGTAGAACTTCCAGCCTCAATTTCAGCACTACTGCAACCCCATGCCCATATGTTACTGTTGCACATTAACAACAATAGAACACCAACGAACCAATTTACGCCTCTCACCATCACTAGCAACCTCCATACACCGGACAAAAACAGCAACACATACCACCCAAAAAAAGTCTGATACCTATAAACAACAAAAATAACAACCTGTAAGAATCCTGTCATATTTCTCATTCATACTAGCCGACATTAGCAAATCAACTGACTTCAGTCATTGCGACAGGTCAACAAATAACACTTAATTAAAGGAAGTATTAGTATGAACAAACTCATCACGGTAACCACGTTAGGTTTGATGCTTTCAGCATCTCCTATCGCTATGGCCTCAAGTAATGCTGAAATTGAAGCACTTCAAGCCCAAGTTCGACAGCTGACTGCAACCTTACAAAAAATGAACAGCAAAATAGACAACCTTTCAGCAGGCCAAGCTGAAAATAAGAAAGCCGTTGAGAAAAAATCAAAACTTGCCTCATGGACTGAGCGCACAAAAATCAAGGGTGACCTCCGCTACCGCTATGAAAACACCAATATTGACCGCGACGAAGAAAGAGAGCGCCATAGAATCCGCGCAAGATTTGGCGTTTTCTCTAAAGTAAACGACCAAGTTGATATTGGCATCCAGCTCGCAACAGGTGGACCAGACAATGCTACATCTACCAATGAAACACTGGATGCGAGCTTTGGAACTAAGGACATTAACTTAGATTTAGCTTACTTCAACTGGCATGCAAGCAAAAATCTAGATGTACTTGGTGGTAAAGTAAAAAACCCTTTCTTCCGTCCAGGCAAATCATACTTAATTTGGGATGGCGATGTTCGACCTGAAGGCTTGGCCATTAAATTTGAAAATGATGCATTCTTTGTCAATGGTGGCGCATTTTATCTAGATGAGCAAAGCGATGACAATGCAGGTGAAACATACCTTTTCGCAGGCCAAGCAGGTGGCAAACTCAAACTGGGCAATGCTAAAGCCAAACTTGGTTTAAGCTACTACCACTATGAAGGCATTGAAGATAATAACGTCGATGGCCTTGTCACTGGGAATAACACCACCGTTAACAATCGATTTGAAAACGACTTCGAAATCCTTGAAGCTTTCGGTGAAGTGAAAACTAAAGTCAGCGGCCTACCTTTCACCGTATTTGCAGACTACGCAGTTAACATCGCAGCGAATGATGACAGAGCCAATAATGGTGATAACGACACAGCATGGATGTTAGGATTCAAGCTGGGTAAAGCCAAAGCACGAGGCTCCTGGGAAGTTGGCTACCGTTACCAAGATATTGAGAAAGATGCCGTGGTTAGCGACTTAAATGATGGTGACTTCGCCAGTGGTAACACAGACTCCAAAGGACATGCTTATAACGTTGCATATGCCATCGACAAAAACTGGAAGTTTGGCCTAACCTACTTCGATACGACCTTTAATGTTGATCAAGGTGTTGAAACTGACAGCGATATTTTACAAGCTGATATTAAATTTAAATTCTAATTTAACTTAGATACACTAGAAAAAAGGGATGCCCCACAGGCATCCCTTACACATTTCAGACAACACAAAACTCAATTGCGTACGTTATGGTGCTCGAAAATGAATTAACGCACGATAACTGACCTTATCAATGTACAACACCCATAAAACTGGGCTATCTGACAACATCACCAAACAACAATCAACTTCAAACTCAATACGTTACTAAGACTGCACCTCAGAATAAATAAACCAGCACCGATATCAGAAAAATCAAATACACCTATGACAAACAGAAATTTTGCACTAATATTATTTTATGTGATATAAAATTGTAAAAGAATGGTCACATCAGTGACACATTTAAGAACAATAATAAAGATAACAACAATGAAACGAGGGGTTACACCATGAGTTCACTATACCGATTCATTAATAAGATCTTTCCTGAGACCTATCCAAAATATCAAGTCTGCACAGACGAATTGGGTGAGCAGCCTATTCTATCGCCAGAAGACTGGAAGGTTTTAATGGCATCCGAGCCTCAAAAGGCCCAATCAAAAAACAAGCTGAAGAAAGTGGCAGCCAGTGAAATTATTCACTAATTCACTCTAACGACGGCTATTTTTCACCAAGTCACGTGTTTTATTGGAAACACTGCCATTGGTGAAAATAATACGAGACACATTGGCGTTAAAGCCTGTCTTAACATAATAGTAAGATTTTCGTGTCACACCTATTTCGGTGTTAACCGAGTCGACTGACTCTTGGTCTGGCTGACCAAACAACAAAATAATTTCAGCTTCAGACATCCCAAAATCTACTTTAGAAAAATCTCTAAGAGATAAACCACGTGTGCGCGGCTTGGCAAATGACTCATCCGCTTCTGCCCGTTTAGCTAATCGTGCTTTTTTTGCTTCAGCCTTATCCGCACGGTCTTGCAAATAGTCCTTGATCGCCCCTTCATAAGGGTTAGGGTCACCACTTGGCGGTGCAACATTTAACTCAAGCTCTTTAGACTCAAAATCACACGGGATGTTACTAAAAACATACTCTCCAGGTTTTCCACAGCGGTATACACTGCCTGCAAAACTACTGGTCGTGACCAATATTCCAGAAAGAAGACATGCCAGTGGCGCTATTTTCATTTGAGTAAGCCTTAAACGGTGAAAGTAATATCACATTAGAGTGATTTAACACCGATAAGTTGCCTGCAACTAGTGGCTTTTGACCAACCCATCACATTTTCAGACCAAAGGTTATGGGGTGTAACCTAAATTAGGTGCCAGCCAACGCTCTGCTTCAGCTAAGCTCATGCCTTTACGCTCAGCGTAATCGCTCACTTGGTCTTTTTGTACTTTACCCAAACCATAATATCGAGCATCAGGGTGAGAAAAATAGTACCCACTCACAGCGGCCGTCGGTAGCATGGCAAAATTTTCTGTTAGCGTTATATCCGCATTTTGTTCTGCTTGCAGTAATTCAAACAACGCCCCTTTTTCAGTATGATCAGGACAAGCAGGATAACCTGGTGCAGGACGAATACCTTGATAATCTTCATTGATCAACTGGGCATTATCTAATTGCTCACTAGCGGCGTAACCCCAGTGTGTTTTACGCACCAATTCATGCAGTTTTTCAGCAAAAGCTTCTGCTAAACGATCTGCTAACGCTTTTAACATAATGCTATTATAATCATCTTGATTGGCCTCAAATTCAGCCACGCGATCGTCAATCCCAATCCCCGTTGTCACTGCAAAAAAGCCCAAATAGTCAGCAACACCACACGCTTTAGGTGCAACAAAATCAGCCAAACAGAAGTTAGGTTTTTCCTGAGCTTTAACAATTTGCTGGCGCAATTGGTGTACTGTTAATTTAACGTCAGAGCGCGTTTCATCTGTATAAATTTCAATATCGTCCCCTACCGCATTTGCAGGGTACAAGCCAAAAACACCATTCGCTTGCAACCAGTTTTCAGAGACAATTTTATCCAACATTAGCTTTGCATCAGCAAACAGTTTGGTCGCCTCTTCTCCAACCACTTTATCGCTCAATATTCGCGGATATTTCCCTGCTAACTCCCAAGTTTGGAAAAAGGGCGTCCAATCAATTCGCTCAACCAAATCCGCTAAGGGAAATGCAGTCACCGACTGCAAACCTAATGTGGCCGGCTTCGGCGGCGTATAGTTGGCCCAATCAATCTTGACTTTATTCGCTCTAGCTTGCGCGATGGTACAGCGCTTCACTTTCTTCTGCTTAGCTTCGTGACGCTCAACAAGTTCTTGATACTCGGTTTTAACATCACGAACAAAATCATCATGCTGCGTATCACTCAACAACCTACTCGCAACACCAACCCCTTTAGAGGCATCTTTCACATACACAACAGGATAATCATACGCAGGATCTATTTTCACCGCAGTATGTACACGTGATGTCGTCGCGCCACCAATCAACAGTGGAATAGTCATCCCTAACCGCTTCATTTCGCTCGCCACATTGACCATTTCTTCCAAAGAAGGCGTAATCAAGCCACTTAAACCAATAATGTCGACATTTTCTGCTTGTGCTTTCACTAAAATCTCATTAGCTGGCACCATCACGCCCATATCAATGACTTCATAGTTATTACACTGCAACACAACGCCCACGATATTTTTTCCAATATCATGCACATCCCCTTTCACAGTAGCCATTAAAATTTTACCATTCGTCTGTGTCGCCTCAGATTTTTCTGCCTCAATATATGGCATCAAATGGGCAACAGCTTGCTTCATGACTCGGGCACTTTTCACCACTTGAGGTAAGAACATTTTACCGGCACCAAACAAGTCACCAACTTCGTTCATCCCATCCATCAACGCGCCTTCAATGACCTCAATAGCACGATCACACAACAGGCGCATCTCTTCAGTATCTTCCACGATGAACTTAGTGATACCTTTCACTAATGCATGTGCAAGGCGCCCTTTTACCGGTAATTCACGCCAAGAAAGGTCTTCTTTATTCTCTTTTGCCTGGCCCTGAACATTATCCGCCACGTCTAACAAGCGATCAGTAGAGTCTGCACGTTTATTGAAAATCACATCCTCAATACGGTCTCTCAAATCTTTGGGCAGATCACTATACACCGCTAATTGACCTGCGTTGACGATCCCCATTGACATACCGGCCTGAATAGCATGGTAAAGAAATACCGCGTGAATGGCTTCTCGAACCGGGTTATTCCCTCTAAAAGAGAATGACACATTACTCACACCACCACTGACCAAGCAATGCGGCAATGTTTCCTTAATTTTGCGCGTGGCATCAATAAAGTCCATACCATAGTTAGCATGCTCTTCAATACCTGTCGCCACAGCAAATATATTGGGGTCAAAAATAATGTCCTGCGGTGGAAAACCAATGCTAACCAACAAATTATATGAGCGAGTACAAATACCCACTTTACGAGCCAATGTATCGGCTTGTCCTGACTCATCAAAAGCCATTACAACCACAGCCGCACCAAACCACATGATTTTTTCGGCTTGAGCGATAAAGTTGTCTTCACCCTCTTTCAAGCTAATGGAATTGACAATCCCCTTACCTTGAATACACTTTAACCCAGCCTCAATGATAGACCACTTAGAGGAGTCAATCATGATAGGTACGCGACTAATGTTGGTTTCACCAGCCACTAGATTTAGAAATTGCACCATCACTTTTTCAGAATCTAACATGGCCTCATCCATGTTAATGTCAATAATTGGCGCGCCATTATCCACTTGTTCTTGGGCAACCTCCAAGGCTGTTTCGTAGTCTTCCTCAACCACTAAACGCTTAAACCTAGCCGACCCAGTTACATTTGTTCGCTCACCTACGTTAACAAACAAGCTGTCAGACTCTATATTAAAAGGCTCTAGACCACTCAATCGACACGCAGGTTTAATATCTGGAATAACTCTAGGGGCTACATCTTTAACCGCTTCAACAATGGCACGAATATGATCAGGAGAAGACCCACAGCACCCACCAACGAT
>JABHGC010000017.1 GCA_018672285.1 Methylococcales bacterium | reverse complement strand
ATTTTGTCCCAGGCAGCAACCAAGAGCTTATTGCCCAGCTACAGGTGAAAAACTCAAAAAACACACCTGCTGTTTTTTTCTCTGGCCCAAATGGTGCCGGAAAAAGCCACCTATTGTCAGCAGCCTGCGCCGAAGCTAATTATGCGGCAGCCTACATCCCGATGGCTGACGCAGAGACACTCTCTACCAGCATCCTTGAAGGGCTGGATGCCTTAGCACTTGTTTGCATCGACGATATTCACTTGATTGCAGGAGATGTTGAGTGGGAGGAAGCCGTTTTCAACTTATACAACCGCAGTAAAGATGCTCAACAGCGACTCTATATTAGCTGTCAGCAACCTGTCGCTGAAACAGCTTTTCGTTTAGCAGATTTGAGCTCTAGACTTTCATGGGGATTAAACTACCAAATCAACCCACTTACAGACGAAGAAAAAATCATCGCCCTCACCCAACATGCCAATGCCCGAAGCCTGGACATTCCTAGCGATGTCAGCCGATACCTTCTCACCCATTACTCAAGAGAAATGCCAGCACTCCTCAGCTTACTCGACAAGCTAGACACAGCTTCTCTTGCTGAAAAACGAAAACTCACCATCCCTTTTGTTAAACAATTATTGTAAAACAGCCAGATAGGCTAAGGGTTTAAAGAAAACTGCACGCCCTGGTCGGTATGACTCAAACTCAGCACGCTTCCTGACTCGATTTCAGCATAAACTCTCTCTAAACCAACATTGCTACCAATTTTCAAGGTAACACTGCTGCGACCAATCTCCGATGGATATACGACCTCAATATGGGTCAAACTTTGCAGGTAAGTCATTACCCTAGAATAGTCAGACAATGTATTAACATCTAAAATAAGCAGCTGCGGGCCAATCGTTGTAGAGCTACTCGCATTAGCAACTTGCTCCACTTGTTGTTCAGCTAATGATTTATTCGCAATCTCATTAACAGACTTATCAGAACCTTTAACCAGCAAATCGGGCAAGGACTCACCAGACAACTCCCAATGGAGCGGAAGCCCAGAATAATACAAAGTCCAACGCGTTACCCACGAGCCGGCTTGTTTTTGTGCTCTTACCACCACGACAGCATCCGCATCATAGCGCACAGACCCCTGCTTAACGGTTTCTTCAAAATCCCCCCAAACATCGGCAAACAATACCTTGGTTTGATCTTCTAAATCCATGATAGGGAATAAAAAAGGTAAACCTCTCTCGGTGCCAGACTGAACCAATACATCAGTATACAGCCCTTGATTAACTAAGGATCTCTGACCATCCTCATCAACGGCAAGCCAAATTAATGTAGACGGCCTTAAATCAGACCATTGCTGTAACCCATTATCTTGTAGATATTGCTTAACCATCAATGCATCAAACTTGACCCAAAGTTGTTTTTCTTCAGGCAACGAAGGGTTTACTTGATACCGGTATTGCTCCACATACTCTTGCGCCGGCTTTAATAAGGCCGATTGTATTACCGTGGTTCCTGATGCCCGGATTAGCACTTGTTTAAACGCTTTTTGAATGGCATTTGCTCTTGACCCTGATTGCTGGTCAATAACACCAACAGCAGCCTGATAAAGCTCAGGTACCTTGTCTGCAAACACCGGGGACACACTCAGCATAGCCTGCCAAAAAACAATTAATACAAACCCTTTTCGCATCACCTAACATTCCTTCAAATTAAGCTGTAGATCACTAATCGTCATATAATAACAGATTTAAGTGTTCAAGCATGGTTCCACTGATTATAATGCGGCTCTTATTTACTGATCCTGGAGCGTAACGTGTCTCTAACTTATCAAGATGCCGGTGTAGACATTCATGCAGCAAACACCCTTATCGACAAGATAAAACCCATCGTCAAAAAAACCAACAGACCTGGCGTTGTCTCAGGCATCGGTGGCTTTGGCGCACTATTTGAACTCCCACTAGACCGTTACAAGCAACCGTTACTCGTTTCAGGAACCGACGGCGTTGGCACGAAGCTAAAACTCGCCATCGACATGAACAAGCACGATACCATCGGCATTGATCTCGTTGCAATGTGCGTCAATGACATCATCGTACAAGGTGCTGAACCTCTGTTCTTTCTTGATTACTACGCCACTGGCGACCTTAATGTCGACGTGGCCGAACAAATCATCAGTGGAATCGGAGAAGGTTGCCAACAATCTGGCTCAGCACTCATCGGCGGGGAAACCGCTGAAATGCCCGGACTATACTCGAAAGAAGACTATGACCTCGCAGGTTTTTCAGTCGGTATCGTCGAAAAATCCAAATTAATCGACGGTAGCAAAACAGCCGCAGGGGATGTACTCATAGGGTTAGCTTCAACCGGGCCACACTCAAACGGTTACTCTCTCATTCGCAAAGTCATTGAAGTGAGTAACGCAAACCTTGATGACGACTTAAGTGGCACACCACTCGGTGAAGCTCTCTTAGCCCCAACCAAAATATACGTAAAATCAATACTCGCTCTGATGGAAGAGGTAGACATTCACTTCATTTCCCATATCACTGGCGGCGGATTTTATGAAAATTTACCGAGAGTGATACCCGAGCATTTGTGCGCGGAAGTCAACCAAGACAGCTGGCCGCAGCTACCTGTTTTCAAATGGCTACAAGAAAGTGGCAACATTGAAACAAGAGAAATGCTGACGACATTTAACTGCGGCATTGGCATGATCGTTTGCGTAAAAGAAGACCAAGCACAAAAAACGATCGAACTGCTAAACCAACTTGGGGAACAAGCGTTCAACATTGGCAAAGTCAGCACAAAAACCACTGAATCAGTGATCGTTAGCTAACAAGGCAATCACATGCTTAAACTTGTCATTTTAATTTCAGGCAGCGGTAGCAACCTGCAGTCCCTGATAGACTCAGTCCATAAAAATGGCATTGCTAAGATCCTGCGCGTGATAAGCAACAAAGCGGATGCAAAAGGTATACAACGTGCAGAAGCTGCGGAAATAAGTACAAGTATCATTGAGCATAGAGATTACTCAAGCAAACAAGACTTTGAAGAAGACATTGTTAAAGCAATAGACGCCATAGAGCCAGACTATATTTTACTTGCTGGTTTTATGCGTATATTGAGCAACGAATTTATCGCTCACTACCCTGATAAAATCATCAACATCCACCCATCGATCCTACCTGCGTTTAGAGGCCTTAACACACATCAGCGTGCAATTGACGCAGGAGTAAAACAACATGGCGCAACGGTACATTTAGTCATACCAGAGCTCGACAGTGGACCCATTATCCAGCAAATTTCTGTTGATATCAGTATCAATGATGATGCACACACACTCGCAAACAAAGTACTAAAACAAGAGCACCAGTTATATCCTGATGTGGTTAAAGCGCTAGCGGATGGCAGGATTACAATAAGGGATGGGGTTGTTTACACTCAATAGAGCTCAGGAGTAGCTATAGAGCTAGCAAATAACTGGATATGAATTTAGAGAAGATGGATATTTAAAAATAAATTATTATGCTGACAAATTGTTAGTACAATCTGTCAGCATAATAATGACTACTTAATCCTCATCAGTCTCAGCAACTTCTGGGATTGGTCGATCAACTAGTTCAACGTAAGCCATTGGAGCTGAATCTCCAGCTCTATAACCACACTTTAAAACACGTAAATAGCCTCCAGGGCGATCTTTATAACGTGGTGCAAGTTCGTTAAACAATTTAGTTACAATTCCACGATCACGTAAACGAGAAAATGCTAATCTACGTTTTGCTACGCTATCGGTTTTTGCAAGCGTAATTAATGGCTCTGCTACACGACGAAGTTCTTTCGCTTTGGGTAAAGTAGTTTTGATCAACTCATGTTCAAATAATGAAACAGTCATATTTTTGAACATTGCTGCACGATGACTACTTGTACGATTAAATTTTCGTCCGCTCTTACGGTGACGCATGGTCTTTATTCCTTCCTAAACGATAACTATTATTGATTATTTAGTGTTAATTACTAATCAAAAACCCGTAATAGTCACTATACAATTTTAAAAAAATGATCAAGCAAAAGCTTTACCATCTTTTTGAAGCACTGCTGGCGGCCAGTTTTCTAGACGCATCCCAAGAGACAAGCCCCTTGAAGCTAGCACATCTTTTATCTCAGTTAATGACTTCTTACCTAAATTAGGTGTCTTTAACAACTCGACTTCTGTTCGCTGGATCAGATCACCAATGTAGTAAATATTCTCAGCTTTTAAACAGTTAGCAGAACGTACTGTCAACTCAAGGTCATCAACTGGGCGCACTAAAATAGGATCTATCTCATCTTCATCTTTCTCAGGCTCTGGTTCAACTTTCGCCTTAAGATCAACAAATGTCATCAATTGATCTTGAAGAATCGTCGCAGCTTGGCGAATAGATGCTTCAGGATCAATTGTACCATTAGTTTCTAACGATATTACCAGTTTATCCAGATCAGTCCTATTCTCAACCCGTGCACGCTCTACACTGTAGCTAATTTTAGATATTGGGCTAAATGATGCATCCAATAAAAGCTTACCCACTGACCGCTCTTCACCAAGCTTCTGCTTTAAAACAGTAGATGGTTGATAGCCCCTACCCTTCATGACACGAAGCGTCATATTTAGAGAGCCAGATGCATTTACAGTCGCAATATGCATGTCAGGGTTGTTAATTTCAACATCATGATCTATTTCAATATCTGCTGCTGTAATATCACAAGGACCCGTCTTATTCACTTTTAAAACAACTTCATCTTTAGTATGAAGTTGAATTGCCAAGTTTTTTAAATTAAGCATGATATCGATAACATCTTCCTGAACACCCTCTATAGCAGAGTATTCATGTAAAACATTTTCGATTTCAATTTCAACTACAGCACAACCAGGCATAGATGATAGTAAAATTCGTCTAAGTGCATTACCAAGTGTATGCCCGAAGCCTCTTTCTAGTGGCTCTAAAGTCACTTTTGCTGATGTCTGCCCAAAAGTCTGAACATTTACCAAGCGAGGTCGTAAAAATTCGGTTACCGAACCTTCCATAATAATCCCCACACTTCCTATTTATTATTTTGAGTAGAATTCAACAATTAGGTGCTCATTGATTTCTGAAGGTAGATCATCACGCTCAGGTACAGAGCTGAAAGTACCAACCATTTTTTCAGTATCAACCGTAATCCATGCACTATCAGCACGTTGGGCAGATAACTCAATTGCACTTTTAATACGGTTCTGAGTTTTAGATTTTTCGCGCACAGAAACGATATCACCTGCTTTACACTGAAAAGAGCAGATATCAACACGACGACCATTAACCAAAATAGCACCATGATTAACAATTTGTCTTGCTTCAGCACGAGTAGACCCGAAACCCATTCGATAAACAACATTATCTAAACGGCACTCAAGCAAAGACAATAAGTTATCACCTGTAGAGCCTTTAGTTTTTGAAGCTTGTTTATAGTAGTTCCTGAACTGTTTCTCAAGTACACCATACATTCTACGGACTTTTTGCTTCTCGCGAAGCTGGACACCATAATCACTTAATCGACCGCGGCGTTGACCATGTTGTCCTGGAATCTGCTCGGAATGACATTTAGTGTCATAACTTTTAACACCACTGGTTAAAAATAAATCTGTGCCTTCGCGTCTAGAAAGTTTACAACGCGGACCTGTATATCTAGCCATGTTTAAACTCCCTTTAAACTCTACGTTTCTTCGGTGGGCGACAACCATTATGTGGTATTGGAGTCACATCACTAATATTATTGACTTTAAAGCCTGCCTGATGGAATGCACGAACAGCAGACTCACGCCCAGGACCAGGTCCTTTGACGCACACGTCTAAGTTTTTCATACCAAATTCTTT
>JABHGC010000063.1 GCA_018672285.1 Methylococcales bacterium | reverse complement strand
TAGTGCGCTTGGGCTAAAAAAACTCTAGTTCACCGGATTCTTCCATATCATCTACTGCGACCTCATCTTCTTTGAATTCTTCTGGTCTCCAGCTGAGGTGGAAGAAGAATCTTTGGTAGACGGTGATAGGCCCTAATTTCTCGTGTTTGTCTTTAATGGTGTAGCGGAAACACAACTGAGGGTCATCCACACCAAAGGAGATATACCGATGGGCGTGGTTAATGATGATTGGTACCTGTACTTTGACAGTACTGTCGGCTTCTTCTGAGTTGTTGTGGTTGAAGAATCGAGATTTGATTCCACCCCACACCAAGTTACATATTTCACTTAATACTGAGTTGACGCCGCGAAAATCAGATTCTTCCGAACTTAACCCGGTGAGGTTCGCTTGGATCATTCTTTGAATTTCAATGTCTTCTGTTTGTAGCATCATGTATCCACGGCACCATTCGCTTTCGATTGGGATGAGTGAGAACAACTCTCCAATAATGAGCTTGTCTCGAACTAAAAACGGGGTATCACACTTGATGTCCATGTCCCGAATAGCTGTGTTTAAGCTGTCTAAGGTGATTTCCTCTATACCGCGAACAATCACGCTGGGGTAATGGGTGTTAAATAAGTACTTGTCGGTTTGCTCTTTGAGTGTGTCTAGCGTATCGAGAGTATACGATGCGGCGAAAACTGACTGAGTATACTCAGGCAGGTCATCCAAAGTGCTGTTTGCCGAAAGCCGTAAAAAAATGGGCAGTTCAGGGCGCATGCGGTGAATTTCAATGCCTAAATCAATACCACTTTTACCATTCTCATCGGGTTCGTCGCTGAGTAAAATAGCGCCTAAGTCAATGTTGGCATTTAAAACCTCTAAAACGCCCGTGTTACTAGATCTCACGCCAACTAAATTGTTGTCGCGAAAAAAGACTTTTAAGGCTTCAAAAGCCTCGGTATTGGTCTCATGTACAAAGACTTTACTGACTAGAGTTGATTCTTCTTGCATGGAGGTTAAACCTTTTTCCTAGTGGAAAGTGTGATGCTATTTAAATAGGATAGATCATAATTTCCGGTTGCCAAATTAAAATAATTCTAATTCCCCTGCATCATCTTCTGCATGTGAAATTTCAGGAGAGGGCATACTAAAATCTAAATTATCTTCGCTAATCACATACAAACTGCCATTGAGCTTGGCACCTGTTGAATGGGTCGCTGTAATATGACTGCTAAAAGCGGTTTTAAGCTGTTTGAAGGCGGTTAAGCACTGGCTGCTGAGCCTGTTAGGGGTTGACATGCCGCAGTGTTCAAAAGCCACGCCGATGTCGCGTTTAACGGCGCCACAGAAAATATTGGAAATTTCGGCGATGTAGTCCAAGTATTGCTCATCACCCATGTCTTTCTCTTGCACCTGCAACATTTGGCTGATCAGTGACCTTGACGCATCATCCTGTGTGAAATGTAAAAATACCATCGCCCTAAAGGTGTAAGTTGAGATGGTGAGCATTTCAAACTCGTCACACAAAATATTGTCACCAGTGGTTTTAGGTTTAATGTCCCACTGGCCTTTGACAGAACCCACGTCGACTGATTGGGTAAAATTATAGTTCAACATTCCGGTGAAAGCGGACTTGGCGCTGTCGCTAAGCATCAGCGACATCCAGTGAGTTAAGGGTGATGTCCATGTTTCGAATAGCCGTTAAAATCATCTTGCCGCTGGCTTGTATATCTTGGAATGTTTGGGTGGTGATGATGTCATTTTCGTACAGGCTATTTTTGTAGTTTTCGCAAAGCCCTTCCGATTTGGTGGCGAGCGCTTTCACTTCTTCTGCGACCACTGCAAAGCCTCGCCCATGCTCACCCGCTCTTGCCGCTTCTATTGAGGCGTTTAAGGCAAGGATAATGACTTGTTTGACAATGTTGAAAAAATCTTTATTTTGACGTTGCATGGACTTGTTGTTTTCGACCAGCTCAAACAACTCAGCATCCCACCGGTCAAATGTTTGTAAAATATTCAGTAACTGTGTGACTTCGGACTGTATTCTCTGAATGTGTTGATCCGTATGGCTGTTTTTAGTCTGTTGCTGCTGCTGCATACTTTGGATTTGTTGATTGAGGTTTGACTCAGCCTGGGTTAATTCATTTTGATGATCATGCATCTGTTGCTGGAGTGCAGTCTGCTCGTTGTGGAGCTGTTGTTGCAGCTGTTCTTTTTGTTGGTTGTGCTGCACTAATTGGGTGCTTTTTTGGTTAAGCTCCTGTTGTAGATCGCTTATTTGTTGCAAAGTTTCAGCCGGAGGAATAACTGCTTTGCTCTGGTATATTTTTTTTAGCCAAACACTGGCGACTGTCGCGCCAATGGCTAGTCCAATAACTAATGAGACAGCGTTTAACAACATGTTGAAGTAACCTTTGGAGCTTAAGAACACAAAACTATGGTTAAAAATGAGTTGCTTATAGTGTAGTCGAGAGTTTTCGGTTTTGCCTAAAGATGGTGTTGGCTTGGTTTGGTGCTGCCAATGTTATAGCATTACCAACTTCAAATAAGGGTTGAGCTGAGGAGTTGAGTATGTCGTCGCTATTTAAGCAGCGTGAGTCTGCGGCCGTTGGGGAAGGGCATGCTTGGCTTGAGGTACAAGCTGCATTAAAAATGAACACAGAAGGGTTAATTCCTGCCATTGCTCAACAGTATGATACGAAAGAAGTGTTGATGATGGCTTGGATGAACAGTGAATCACTGTCTGAGACAGTGGCCACTGGGCGGGTGTGTTATTGGTCTCGTTCACGGAGTAAGCTCTGGCGCAAAGGGGAGTCTTCAGGCCAAGAGCAACATTTGAAAGAAATGCGTTTTGATTGTGACGGTGACACCATTTTATTATTCGTCGATCAAACGGGGCCTGCTTGTCATACTGGCCGACGGGATTGCTTTTACAACGTGCTGCAAGGCGATGAAGTGGTCGTTGACCGTGAGCCGATTATTGACCCTAAAGACCTATATAAATAAAGAGAACTCGTATGAGCCTAATGATTCACAATACGTTAACGCGTCAAAAAGAAGTCTTCCAACCACTCGATGATAAGCGAGTGACTATGTATGTGTGTGGCCCTACGGTTTACAACCTGATTCATATCGGTAACGCCCGTCCTGTGGTGGTGTTTGATATGCTCTTTCGAGTGCTTCGTAAGCAGTACCCGAACGTGGTTTATGCTCGGAATGTGACGGATGTCGATGATAAAATTAACCAAGCGGCGAAAGATAACGGCGAGGCGATTGCAGAAGTCGCTGGTCGCTTTGTGTCTGCCTATCATGAAGATATTGCGGCACTCAACACCTTGCCACCCACTGTCGAGCCTTTTGCGACGGATCATATTAGCGAGATGATTGACATGATGAGCACGTTAATTGAGCTGGGGCATGCCTATGCTGCTGAAGGGCATGTGTTATTTCATGTCCCTTCTATGGCAGATTACGGCAAATTATCTGGGCGAAATCAAGAGGATATGATTGCTGGAGCAAGGGTAGAGGTTGCACCGTATAAACGTGATGCCGCAGATTTTGTTTTATGGAAGCCTTCAACAGAGGATTTACCAGGATGGGATAGTCCTTGGGGCAGAGGGCGCCCTGGTTGGCACCTTGAGTGTTCGTCTATGATTGAAAAGCACTTGGGCGAGACCATTGATATTCATGGGGGTGGCCAGGACTTGATCTTCCCTCACCATGAAAATGAGATTGCCCAAAGCCAATGTGCCCATGGGGGCAAAGAGTATGTGAAGTATTGGATGCACAATGGTTACATCACCATTGATAATGCCAAAATGTCTAAGTCTGAAGGCAACTTTTTTACGCTAAGAGATATTCTGGCACAAGCACCTGGTGAGGCTGTTCGCTATGCTTTATTAAATGGGCATTACCGCAAACCGCTGGATTGGTCCGAAGGTACCTTGGAGCAATCTAAGTCTGCGTTGGATAGATTGTATAAAGCGCTAGAGTTAGCCGCTGATGTCACTGTGAGTGATGGTGTTGAGATGCCAGAGGCGGTTATGGCGGCGTTAGAGGATGACTTGAATACCCCTTTAGCATTGTCCGAATTACATGCTTTAGCCACTGCATTGAATAGTGCAGCAGAGTTGCCTGAAAAATCACAGCTCAAAGCACAACTTTTGGTTGCAGGCCAATTCATGGGCTTGCTGACTGAAAATGCGGCGGAGTGGTTTAAGTGGTCTGCAAATAGTGATGGCCTAAGTGATGCGGATATTGATGCTTTAATTGAGCAGCGGCAAACAGCGAGAAAAGATCGTGACTTTGCTCGAGCCGATGAGATTCGGGATGAACTCAAAGCACAAGGTATTTTACTCGAAGACACAGCGGGTGGCACAAAGTGGCTTCGTGAGTAATTTGCTGGTAAAAAGTGTACGCAAACTGCTGATTGTTTTCATTAGGGGGTACCAATATTTGGTTAGCCCTTTTCTGGGGAATAACTGCCGGTTTTACCCGACCTGTTCAAGTTATGCCGTTGAAGCGGTAGAAAAGCACGGGGTGTTTAAAGGGGGCTGGCTTGCGATAAAGCGTTTGTCGCGTTGTCACCCTTATCACGAGGGTGGGGTTGATCCTGTTCCTGAAAAGCCGAGTGACGCAAAAGCCGAGTGACGCAAAAGGCGAATGAGCAGATATGAAATATCTAGCTTGGCAGCCTCAGCTCAAAGCAACTGGCGAGCTGGTTAATCCGCAGGGTATCTTCGTACGTCATGTCACTGCAGCCATCACTAAAACGATGTGCTGCGGTAAGAATTTTTGCCCGATTTTCGATGCTGATGGTGGGCGCAATCTGCTTGGCAATGCGGGTTAGGTCATCACTAGATTGTAGAATCAGCGTCGTTTCACTCAAAATACAGTCCTCACTTAAAGGCTTTCCTAAGAGTTCCTCGTAAATGGCTTGGATGGCCTTAATGCGCTCGCTGGTTTTACCATAGCCGAGCAGTAAAAAAGTCAAAACTCTGACCATGCCTCGGTGCGATGTGGCTTCAGGGCAAGGTTGCTCGTGATGCTCGGTTGTATCGTAACTGGGTAGGTAGTTGGCAAAACAACTACTGCACTCTAAATACTCGTCTACCGTCCCCATTGGAAAAATAGGCATAAAAAAGAGCGTGCCAAACTCTCTTATTTTTAAGTGCTTGAAGGGCTGTTGGCTGTCGCAGGTGGCGCAATAAAATTGGCCTTCTTCGTGTGTCTTTGTAATGGATTTAATGCCTGCCAGTAGTAGCATGGATTTTGCTCATAAGTTGTTAGCGATGCGCTAATCTTATCATGAGACACGGGGTTTTATCCAAATGGGTAAAAACTGAATGGCGATCAAGCAAAAAGCGGCAACCCAAAGACCACCTGAAAGTACAACCCATTGGGCATACATTTGCGGCCAAAAAAGTGGTAAAATTACACGGTTAATGGCAGCAAGATTAATGGCGATAAAGGCCAGTGACAGTAGGGTGTTCGCTTGCATTGCTCTGCCGGTGTGGCCGAGTGAAACCCGTGTCAGCATAGCAACAGTAATAATGCCAATAACGCCAACTGTTAAAGCGTGGGTTGACAGCATGGGCCACACGATGTGTTGCAAGGTGAGGCCTTTTAAAACAAACGCAATACTGATCCAGGCTAAGGCGCTGTAAATAGACCACAGCATGGGGTGTTGTTTTATGTCTGGGTGCATCCAGTTTGCCGCTCGAATCACATGGGTAATGGCAAAGCCAAAGAACAAGTAGGGGACCCATTGACCGCTGATCCAGTTAAGATCGGATGCTATGAGGGCAAGGCCACTACTGATTGCGATGGCCTCTAGCCAAGGTTGGCTTTTGGGATCGGCATCAGGGATAACGGCGCGGGTAAAAAAGGGAACGACTCTACCTGCGATCACAATAATAAGTAAGATGACAGTGTCTACGCCCATGCTGATTCCTGTACGGGCTGTATTTTGCCAAAGCTGCAACTGCTCCGCGTGTACGAGTCCATTGGCAAAGGCAAGTAGCCACAGGATCGCAACCATGATTAAGTTTTTGTAATGTTGTCCAAGAATCAGCGGTTTGAGTAAAACAAGGCTTAATATCGGCAAAAAGAGCCAATCTATTGAGGCAATCAGCCAGGTTGGTAACGGTAAATAAGGGGCTATTCTTCCTGCAGCCCAAAGCAACGTGAGCAATAGAAGTGCTGTGCCTGTCGCGGTTGGTTTTCCTGTCCAGTTACCCACTGCGGTGAGTAAAAATCCTGCAATAATGGCGCTGGTATAGCCAAAAACCATCTCATGGGCATGCCAGGTTGTGTAGCCGTAATAAAATTGGCCGAAGTTTGCGCCGCTTTTATAAAAAAATATCCAAGCACTGACTAAGGCAATTGCTGCCAGTGTTGCAACCAGGAAAAAAGGCCGAAATCCTAAGGAGAGCAATGGTAATTTGGTTTTTTCAGTGATTTGAATCATGTTCTTTGGTCTGCTATTGGTAATATTTAAGACCTGCCATCATACGGACTCTGGGGCGGGATGGAATTGACATACCTCAAAATCGCCGAATGGCCTGTTTAAATTTACCTTCAAGGAAAGCTTGGGCTTAATTTGAACTATACTTATTAGCAACCCTGTTTAATCGATAATTAGAGTAGCCACCATGAGTCTTGAAGTCTTTACCCTTTGGGTAGGTGATTCCTTATATGGAATCGACATTTCGCAAGTTTTATCAATTCACAGTGATATTGAAAAAATTCAGAAAGTGCCTGTTGATAAATCAGGATTGCTTGGGATTGCGATGTACCAAGACCAGCCAACCCCCATATTTGGCCTTAGCCAGTGCTTGAAAATGCGGCCTAGGGCAGAAGAGCGGGAAGAGCTGGTTGGTATCTTGACTGATCGGGAGAAAGACCATGTTGATTGGTTATCTTCACTGGAAACGAGTATCAAAACAGGTTCACCCTTTACTAAAGCAACAGATCCGAAACAATGTGCCTTTGGTAAGTGGTATGACGCGTTTACCACCAAGGATGATATCCTGGTAGAAATTTTAGAAAAATTCGACGAGCCTCATAAAAAATTCATGGTTTGGCTGAAACGTTAATTGGTATGAGTGAGAACGGTCAGCAAAGTGAGGCACTAGAAGTTATTGCCCATGAGCGTAAAACCACATTAGGTCAGTTGCGTCGTTTGTTTCAAATGGCTCGCGTGCAAATCAAAGACAATATTCGGCCTGTTATCATTTATATTACTGAAGATGGTCAAACGCCGATCTTAGGTTTACTTGTTGATCAGGTGAATGATGTCGTGACCTATGATGAGACCACGCTGCTAGATATTGAGAGTTCAAACTTAAATCGAATTCATGATATAGAGCTGTCTAGCACATTACTCAAAGGATTTGTGCGAGACAATGAAGGCGGGGAGTGTTTCTTGCTCAGACCCACTAAGTTGCTTGAGTTGAAAAACGAGAATAAAGAGTCGTCTCCGTTAGAGCAGTCTGCATAAGATCGCTTGGCTTTCAATTCTATGGTGAGCCGGACACTTAGCTAAAGTGGCCGGCTTATTTGTTTTCTAGTGCGGTATGATAAAGCACAACTGGAATATGCCCAATACTATAATCTCCTGCTTGCTCCGTCACCTTTAGGCCTAATCTCTGGTGTGAATCTAAGAGTGTATGGAAATCGGCAACAGGCTCAAACAAATATCGGCTAAAAAATAAGCTGTTACCTAGAAAATCTTCTTTTTCTAGTGCTTCTTTATCAAATTCAGGTTTGTTGAGTTGGGCTTGGATGTTGCCATCTTTATCAAATTGATTCTCATCGGTGTATATCAGCTTCCAGCTTGGGTGCGCGTTGATGTAGTCAACAACTAAGAGTAGGGCTGAGGGGTCTAGTTGATCTCCTGTGCGTAAGCAGCCAAACCAAATGTCATCACTGTCATTCAGTAAGTTTTTTAGCGTTTGCTGTTGCTCTTCGGGAGGGGTTTGAATCCAGTTAAAGATGGGGATTTCATTGAGCTGTGGGTCGGGTGCTTTGCATGGGGCAATAATGCTCATTGTCCAACCTTTGTAGACTTGAGCGCTCATTGCCGTTAGCGTTTCGGCGAGTAAATGAGATTGCTCTTCCTGATAAAGCACCACAAAATGAATATTGGGTCGTTGTGACCACTGTTCCATACGCTTGGCTAAAAACTCGGTATCAGCTTCTAATGTAGATTCGGGGCTTTCTGTGGTCATGGTGTGAACTCATTTTATTTTTATTATAAGAGGTAGATGCAAAAGTCTGAAAGTAAGCGTCTTTATTGATAAATAACGAAAAAAAAAAGAGAATGCCTGGCCTCATTAGTTATAATGAGTGCGACAAAACAGCACAAACAAAC
>JABHGC010000240.1 GCA_018672285.1 Methylococcales bacterium | reverse complement strand
TCAGGTGTTTATAGGTCATATTGGCCTCTGTAATGTGTTTGGTAGCTTATTACTTTACACCTGAGTCTTACTTTACTCTATAGGTGTTTTTATTTAGCTACGACCAGAGGTCATGCACTTATCATACGAATTCAGGACAGTTTTTCTCGCTTAATTTCTGCTTCTTTTTTATTGACACCATATTTAAAACCCTCACCTTGCTGATAGCCTGGGTCGTTCACCATTTGAGCAAAAATTACCGCTCTTGCTGCAGCTAGTGGACGACGTGCCCACCACAAATGCAACGTAGAAGGATGACCATGTCGAATAGATTTTTCACGAGCGGCTGCGGCGTTGATATCATCGAGAGGCAAAGCAACTTCGATAAGTTTTTTAGGGCTGTAAATTTTAGTCATGGTTATCTTTTATACTCGAGGAAGTAACTCTGGTGCAGTTATTGCTCATACTTGGTTGGCTATATGCCGAAAGTGTTGACATATAACACTGAAAAATCAGCTAAGTTTATTGTTTACTGGTATCAAATCAATAGATGTTAAATCATGAAGTTTTCTCCGGCACCACTGCTTTAGAGAGCAAATCACTGAGATCATAATTAATACTGGCAACACCAAAATCTGGTTCGATAGTGAATGGATTTTGTACATAAAAAGGGCCTTCATGCGAATCACTATCGACGATGACAATTGCCAGGATGAATTTCTCCGCTTGATTCAAACCATAAATAATCTCATTTCGGCTGACTGTAATGGTGCTTTGTCCTTTGGACCGACCTTTTACTTCAATGTGTCGGTCTGGCTTGATTGATCCGTCCACATTCGCTGGTGGACGAGAAGTAACGTCCCATCCGCATTTTTCTGCGCCCACATCCGTAACTGTGTAACCAAATGAGCGTTCTATATCCATCACGGCATTCATCGCAACCTGCTCTACACGTGCTCGCGCAACGGCATCAACGGAGAACTGCGTTTCACCTTTACGGTGAGACAGCAACCCTTGAGGAATAACCAAGGCACCGCCAATGACAACAGGAGTGCTAGAAACAACATTTTTGAGTTCTGCCAACTCGGTTTTTCTCTGCTCAAGACGCGCCGTAAGTTCATCGACCCGTCGGCGAGCCATTTCTGGCTGCATTCGAGGCTGCTTACCAGCATTAACATCGTCTTGTAATTTGATATAACGATCAGACCAATAATTAATTTCTTTGACCAGTCGCTCGTTAACCGCCGCTAACGTTTTATCTGCTTGACGTTCACGACGGCCTTTTATCTCCTCGTAATGCTCTGGCACTAGCTGTTGAGACGCATGTTTAAGCGCCAATGCTTCAAGATTATTGTTTAACCAATTAGTTTGCAGTATATCTCCTACCAGCTTTAGATCGTAATCATCTATAGGCTGTAGGTCTAGATGGGGAGCCCAGCCTGCATTAATAGCATTACTCTGTTGGTCGATTTCAATAAACTGTAATCGGCGAGAGGCCACATGTCCGTTCGGCCCAGATTCGCGCACAGTATGATCAACCATAAACAATACTTTTGGCTCAGTGCTATCGTCATTGGGGTCGACCAATACTGCGCCTTGTTTTAGCTTTGACCGATGAGCTTGTAGTACTAAATCTGTTGCTGCATGCATAAGTGGGTGCATTGGATGAATCATATCAGCCATTGGCTTGCCGGTTTGGCGAACATGCTGTTTCTCAAAGCAGATACGCTCATATTTTTTAAGCACGGGGGTACGACTTTCCCCAATCACACGATCTCGTTCTCGAATAGCTGCGGGTACATGCCTGATTTCAAAGCGACCGGATTCGCGCGTACGAGTTTCACCGCCAAGTATTTGGAATGCTTCTGTAAAAAATGCACGAATAAAGTAGGGTTGAAGCTTCCTCGCCTCCGCTTTTTCCATTTCTTCTTTGACTGCGTATAACTCTTCCAACCCCATGTGTTGATCGACAAGTGCATTGCGCTTAATAATATCTTTTAAATGTTCAGCATCAAGCGCCCCATCAATAACCTCACTCATTTTCGCTTTCGTTTCTGGCGCCTCACCATAGCGAATAGCATCAACCAATAAATCTTTCAGTGACACGTTATCAAACGCCTCGCCTAGCACATCAAATACTTTCCCGCCTAAAGCTTCTTTTTCAATTTCGATTTTGTCGAATAATTTCTGAAACACTGCACCTTCGCGTGTTTCATGGGCAACAATATTCCACAAATGACATACTTCAGTTTGTCCAATACGGTGGATGCGGCCAAAACGTTGCTCTAAACGATTTGGATTCCAAGGTAAATCATAATTAACCATTAGGTTGGCATTTTGCAGGTTCACACCTTCACCAGCGGCATCTGTTGCGACAAGTACTACCACATCGGGGTCGTTACGGAATTCTTCTTGTATTTTTCGGCGTGCATCTCGGTTTGTACCACCAGAAATTGTACAGACTGCTCTGGTGTTTCCTAGCATATCGCCTATCCGTTTTACCAAATAGTTGAGTGTGTCTTTGTGCTCGGTAAAGATAATTAATTTACGGCGGCTACCACTAGCTGTGAACATCTCGGGCTTATCTTGAAGCAAGCAAGAAAGCTCTTCCCATTTTTTGTCATTTCCAGATTGAACCACTTGAAGCGCTTGATACTCGAGATCTTTTAAACTGATAATTTCAGCTTCCAACTCATCGATTGTTGCTGATGCTGTAGCTTGGTCAACAACTTGTTCAGCATACAGTTCATACTCTTCCGCACTTAAGTCTTCATCAAGTTCATCGTAATTATCTGGTACATCAATTTGTTTTTTAACATGATATTCGCCAAGCGTTTCTGCAACAGTATTTTTCCTCACAGATTGGCCTCTCGCCATCAACTTTGTTTCTTCCAGGCGAGCTTCTAAACGTTTTCGGCGACGTTTTAACGATTGATAAATGGCTTCTGGACTTGAGGCTAAACGTCTTTGAAGCATCGTTAATGCAAAGCCAATATTATTTTTCTTTTTGCCATCAAGGTTATCGGCTCGATTCATCTCCTCTCGTACATAAGTGGTTACTTGCTCATAGAGTGATGCTTCTAAAGATGATAACTCGTAGTTAGCGGTATAAGCGCAGCGTTCAGGGAAAAGTGGTGTTCCATCAAATTTGAGCAGTTCTTCTTTTACCATTCGGCGCATCATGTCAGATACATCGACTTTGTGAGCACCTTCGCGAAATTTGCCGTAGAAACGATCACTATCAAGGAGTGATAGCCAGATTTGAAAATCTTCTTCCTTGCCGTTATGAGGCGTTGCTGTCATTAGAAGGAAATTCCTAGTAATGGAACCCAATAACTCTCCTAACAGAAAACGTTTTGTTTTATTGACCTTGTTGCCAAAATAGTTGGCTGATAACTTGTGGGCCTCATCAACGATGATTAAGTCCCATTCAGTATTTTTCAGTTTTCCTTGAAAGTCTTCATTGCGGGACAGCTGGTCCAAACGGCAAATTAACTGGTTGGCCTCATCAAAATAATTACCAGAAGCACACTGCTCCTGTTTGTCGCGGCTAAATATATCAAATTGGACGCCAAACTTTTCTAGTAATTCGTCTTGCCATTGCTCGGTAAGAGAGCCAGGGGAAACTATCAAAATGCGCTTTGCATCAGCCCGCATTAATAATTCTCGGATGAGCAAG
>JABHGC010000018.1 GCA_018672285.1 Methylococcales bacterium | reverse complement strand
GTATTGTTGTGATAGTTCGGCAATACTTTTGTCACCTTGAATTGCGGCGAGCGCTACTTTGGCTTTAAAATCTGGCGAATGGTTTCGTCTCTTTTTGCTCATTTTCTGTTCCTCATTTCAATCAATTATAAACAGAAAATATATCCTTAGGTAAACTGTTTAGCTGTCCTAACAATGGGGTACAGCTCAGGCCTTCTTTAATAAAATCTTCACCGACATTTCATTCTTCAATTGCAAGTTGTAATTCTAGTGCTAGAGCCTCGTTGAATTGGACAATAAATCGTAGAACCAAAGAGGATTGGGCCAAACTATATATGATTATTAGTGAATGTGAAATTTTAAATGAATCATCGTGTTCAGATACAGATGTTGAACCTTTTGATGGCATGTTTCATGAAATGGATTATAAGGTTGGATTTAGAGAGTACTCATTAAAAGAAGTATGCGTAAAAGATAACATCTGTAGAGTCAGAATGATTGAAGACTATAAAAAGTCTGGTAGACGTGAGTGAAATGTATTTTTTATATGTTAAAAACACTTTTCGCAATGCGATGCATTCTCACAAAGCTGCAGAACTCCAATGGCAACTGAACTTGTCGTTAGGTAAGCGATCGGTGAAATACAGGTCACCCAATGGTGCACTCGCTTAATCTAATTTCACAGCCCAAGGTAAAAGACACTCAATATCTTCAACTGATTTAGCTGCTGGTAATTTCTCGACAATATGGCGCATGTAGTCAAACGGGTTTAATCCATTCGTTTTTGCTGTTTCAACAATACTGTAAATATTTGCGCCAGCATAAGCACCTTTTACTGAGTCACTGAATAGCCAGTTTTTTCGCCCAATAACATATGGGCGGATAGCATTTTCGGCATGATTGTTATCAATATTTAATCGACCGTCATCAATATAGCGATAGAGCTTTATCCACTCGTTATCCACATACCCTAAAGCCTTTCCAAGCAGGGTTTTTGGTGGAACACTTGGTTTTGACTTGTCGATCCATTTTTTCATATCATCTAATATGGGTTTTGATCGCTCTTGCCTTATTAAGTACTTTTCATCGAACGTTTTATCTTTTATTTCTCTTTCAATACCATATAAACGCTTGATGTAATTCAACCCTTTTGTTGCCTTACCAGGTTTTGCTTTACCTTTTGATTTTTTCTCCATGGCTTTAATGACATTCATAAATTTACGGCGAGCATGGTTCCAGCAACCGACAAGTTTCACATCATATTCACGACTGACTGCATTGTAGCCAGCATAACCATCTACTTGAAGGTAGCCAGAGTATCCTTCAAATAATTTCAAGGGCACTTGACTGCTTCTTGATGGAAAATAATCAAATATCACAATGGGCTGCTCAATTTTTCCCGTCGTCTGCACCCACATGTAAGATTTTGACGAAGGATCTCGATCTGGCTCCTTCAAAACCTGAAAGGTAGTCTCATCACAGTGAATAATTGCGCCAGATAAAAGGTATTCACGTAATAAATTGATCAATGGCTGTAAATTTTTACCTAATGTCACCATCCATGTTGCCATTGTTGCTCGGCTGATATGAATGTTGGCTCTTTTGAAGATTTTAGATTGCCGGTACAGTGGCAAAGCATCAACATACTTACAGATAGAAATGTGAGCCAACAGTGATGCTTATTCTCATCGAATCATCCACCTATTCTCACGCTACTGCACCACCAGTGGCATTGAATCATCCAGCTGATGATTCCTACTCATAGGCTCTGAGATATCTATATCATTCTGTTAGTATTTGACCGCTAGTCCCTCAAAGTGGTCTGAATGGTATCAGGCTCACATGACTGCTTTACACGCCAAAGCAGCCATTTAACATAGAAATAAAGTCACCTAAGACATTCCCTTTCAGTACTAGCCTTAGGTGAGCTTGTATCACTTCGACCTAAAAAATATCTAGGTGCCGGAAACCATACCGGGACAGAAGAATGGTCTGTTTTAGCCACCGTAATGATCTAAAATTCTGCCGACCTTCTGTAATCGCAAGGCGCAAGCCAAGGTTGTTGTTACTGTTGCCCGGGGTGTTGTTGTTACGATTAGCGCAACGACTGTTGGAAGCTGTGTTGTTGAAGCTGCCGCCCCGATTCACGCGGTTCTGGCCGCC
>JABHGC010000019.1 GCA_018672285.1 Methylococcales bacterium | reverse complement strand
GTTGCCGGTAAAACATGTTGAGCTCGAAAAGAAAGGCTTTTCAATCAGCTTAAAACGAAACCCACAAAATATAAAAATTAGCACCATTGACTATTGGCAGGCACGACTTACGAATGGGAATCAAACCATTAGCGCCAATATACAACTGAGCAACAGCTGCTTAGACTAAATGACCGTCGGGGTGGCAATCACCCATCCTGAATCCCCTGAACACCTCTTAAAAACAATCAAGCAGAATAAAACTATGTGGCTTAACGTCTTTTTCTTTGTCGCCTCAATGGTGATAGGCGAACTATTGCGCCCAAAACCCAAAGGTCCGCAGAATGCTCAGTCAGCCGGTTTTGATAATGTGCAATTCCCAACGGCACAAGAGGGCAGGGTAGTGCCTGTTGTTTGGGGAACTCAGCTGATTAAAGGTGCAAACCTACTGTGGTACGGAGATTATCAACCGTATCCCATTATCAAAACTCAAAAGATCAAAAAACTGTTTGGCACCAAAAAGAAGAAATACATCGCAGGATACCGTTATCACATTGGCCTGCAACTGGCGTTATGCCATGGAACGATTGATGCGCTACAAGAAATTCGGTTTGAAGATAAAGTTGCATGGAAGGGGGAGCAGCAATCAGGCGACATCGAGATTAATGAGCCATTTTTGTTTGGCGGTGACGATAAAGGCGGTGGTGTGGTAGCCACAGTGCTACTTTATGCCGGAGATAACGCGCAGCTCAGCGATCCATACCTTGAGTCGCAAGTACCCCTAATATCGGCACACAGAGGGTTAGCATATCTAGTTTGGCAAGGGCCAAGCCAAAATCAATCAGGCTATATCGGTACAACGCCAAATATTAGGCCAATGCACTTTGTGGTCAAGCGTGTGCCACAGTTGTTGAGCTCATATTACAGTGGTGGATTAAACGGCGATGCTAACCCTGCAGAAATGATCTTCGAGATATTGACCAACCAAGACTGGGGTTTAGGCCTTAGTGAAAGCATGATCGATGTAACCACTTTTAACCATGCCGCAGGTATTTTAAAGAGGGAGCAGTTTGGTCTTTCAATGACTTGGGATCAGGTCAGCACTATTGAGTCAGTGATTGATGAAATCTTGCGGCACATTGACGCAGAATTATTTGTAAGCCTCACAACAGGGCAATACACATTACAACTGATTCGAGATAACCAAGAAAATGACAACACAGTAGACCTAAATCCATCCAATGTGATTCGGCTTGATAGCTTTCAGCGTGCTAGTTGGGATGAAACAACCAATGAAGTCCGTGTCAATTTTAACGACCGCGACAAAGGCTTTCAGCCTAGCACCGCAGCAATGCAAGATTTAGCCAGCTATCATCAACAGCAGAAAATAGTGAGTCAACAAGTACAATATTCTGGTTGTAGCAATCAACAGCTTGCAGCAAAACTTGCCTTACGGGATCTTAGAGCGTTAAGTCTACCGCTGGCAAAAGTAAATTTAATAACTAACCGTGTGGTTCACTCAGTACTACCTGGTCATATTGTGTTGTGGGATTGGCCTGATCTAGGTATTCAAGGTATGAGGCTTAGAATAGCGAAGGTTGGTTATGGTGACCTACTTAATGGTGAAATCACACTTAGTGCGGTACAGGATGTGTTCAGCTTACCCGACACGGTGTACTCCAAACCACAACCTTCCAGTTGGCAAGACCCTATTCAAACACCTAAGCCGATTACTCATCAGAGAGTGATTGAAGCACCATATTTTTTATTGGCAACGCACCCAGATATTGATGCCCCAGAAACTGCTCGATTAATCACATTGGCAGCTCGCTCCAGTGGTAGCCCTTCAAAATATTCGGTATTTACACAACAAGGTCGTTCGTTTGAAGAATCTGCTGGGGTTGGAACTTTTACACCGACCGCTGTGCTTAAACAGGACTACCTCAAAGAAACGGATTATTTTGATCAAAGCAAACGGTTGGTGGTTACTGCTGGTATTGATATTAATTTTGTACAGTCTGCAGCGTATAATGATGTTATCAACAATGCCAGCAACCTTGCTTTGCTCGGCGATGAATTTATTGCTTTTACAGAAATCAAAGATAATGGCGATGGCACCTACACTTTGAATGGCGTATTGCGTGGATTGCTGGATACTGTGCCGCAAGATCACTCAGCTAATGACCGAATTTGGTT
>JABHGC010000046.1 GCA_018672285.1 Methylococcales bacterium | reverse complement strand
TGCATGTACAGCTCCTCTTGTCGGTTGGTGATGTGTTGACCTGGCACCTCGCACTCCACTATGGAAAACAAGATTCCTATTGTCTCACCTAACCGGCCAAGTTAATTGTCGTCAACCGGTCATCCTAATTGTCGCCGAACACCCAGTTGTTTCTGCTCTGCTAACAACACTGAGTATTCAGCTGCATCTCTACATTTTAAAATGGGAAAACAACAGCACCCTGCCTGTGGGGGAATAAAGTGAAAGCGTGCTTTCTCTGCACTTAAATACCGCTCTAGCACGGTTAAATTTTTCTGCACCAAGGCAACATTCCTCTGCCAAATGGTATTTGCATGTGGCAGTACACGAGCAACAATTTGCTCATCAAACAAACTATTATTAATCGACAGATGGCTCTTCACACGCTTTGCATCCCGCAAGACCCGCTGGTTTTGAGAGCACAACCAGCCCACTCTAATCGCAGGCATAGCAAATGCCTTTGACATTACACCGATACTTAACCCCTTATCATATTGCTCAACAGCACCAGGAAGCCTCAAGGAAGCGTCATATTCTAAGCCACGGAAAACCTCATCAGATAATAACCAACACCCCACCTCATCACATAGTGAAACGATCGACTCGAGTGTAGACAGATCAATCATTGCGCCTGTCGGGTTGTGAGGAAAGTTAATAACCAACATGGCACAACCCTGCATAGCCAGACGTAAAGCCTCTAAATTTAGTGTCCAACACTCTGCCCGCTCCAACGCAACAGCCACAACATCACAACCAATCTGTTCTGCTGTAAAAACCAAGGGTGAATAAACAGGCGTAATAACGACAACCTTATCACCCTTGTTTAAGACAGCCTGCATGACACAAAAGGTAGCCTCTTGCGCACCGGCAAAAACCCCCACTTGACCTGGCATCACATCTGCATACAAGCCTGATATCGACTCAGATACCAAACCTGCACCCGGTGCAAAACCTAGCTCATCATCCACACCATCACACAAAGGGCCAATTATCGCCTCCAATTCAGCCTTACGATATGGCTGTGGATTAGATTGATGAACATATTGAATACCAGGCCATGCCTGTAAATACTCGAACAGCGGAATAGCGTGGTTTACTTGCATTGCCAAATGGTCATCTGAGCAATCGTGTGCTGATGTTTTCGCGCAGTTTCTCTAATCACAAAAGGAACATCAATCGGGTCGACATACAGATTAAAATGTGACCCTAAGACGGCTTTCAGACCGTCCAATGTTGTCACATTTTCACCATTGATTTTTTTACCCCCAATCCAGTGATCCTGATTGGTAAATTCAGTCAGCCAGGTATATGGAGATGTGAGCACTAAAAAACCACCCGTATTGATTCTCTCGTGAATGCGCCCTAAAAATTGAGCTGACTCATACAACCGATCAATTAAATTGCCAGCAAAGATAACATCATACCCTGTGTAGCTTGGCTTTAAATTACACGCATCACCTTGAGAAAAAGCGATTTTTTGGGCAGTTTCTTGCAAAGCTAACTCTGCTAACGCCACTTGCTTCAATGATGTAAGCTCCCCCTCATTCACCACCATATACCGCACTTGGCCATGCTCTTGTAAGCTCATCGCATTACGAATAAACCGAGTAGAAAAATCGATGGCATCTACATGATCAGCAACTTTCGCTAACTCAAAACTACTCCGCCCAACAGCACACCCTAAATCTAATATTTTAGCAAAATGTTGCTCACCGATTTTCTCAACCAGAGTTTCAACACATACTTTAGGAAAATTGGGGACTGAAAAATACTCATCCCCATAATGAAATTCTAAATATTGAGATATTTGCTCATCCGTCTAATAAGTATTAAACGTTTGTCTCACAACAGACTCCGATTCTACGTAGCGAAAACCTACGTGTTGATAGAAATGCCGACGAAATGCATAACGACTGTCCCTTATTGCTTCATTACCTGTAGATATCCAGCTCCCTCCCTTCATTAAGTGATGCTGACCATCAAAGGTTGGCACTGAAAAATCATCATAGATAGGGTGGACTTTAAAACCATCAAACCCATCAATGGCAGATTCAGTCCATTGCCAAACATTACCAATCACATCATACAACCCATTATGAGAAAAGTGATCTACTGGGCAAGATGAGGCCCAATGCTCTAGATGCACATTCCCTGGCGCTGTTTCCCAATCTGCTGGCTCTTGCTCAACATGCTGATCATACAAACGATACCACTGCGCCTCGGTAGGCAACCTAATTTTTTGACCGGAGATGACTGACTTCCACTCACAGAATGCTTTTGCCTCATGATAATTCACCTCAACAGGCCAACTCCATGGCATATCAATTTCTTCTAGCATTGTCCTAAGGCGGAACTGACCATCCTTAGCTGGTAACCAAAATAGAGGGCATGCAACATTCAAGTACGAACGCCATTGCCAGCCTTCATCACTCCAAAAAGATGGCTCCGCATACCCACCCTCTTTTACAAAGCCTAAGAACTCCTGATTACTCACTAGAAATTCACTGGCTTTAAATGCATCGACAGCAACATCATGCTGTCCATACTCATTATCCCAACCATACGTTTGAGAGGGCATTTCTTTACCAATAGAAACCTGACCCGGCAAAATATCGAGCAAACGATTTTCAGGACAAGGCGTATCATGCGGACATATCGCCCAAACATGCTGCGATGTCACCGCTTCAATAGGTAGTTGACGAATCAAGACTGAAGACGTTTCCAGATGGATTCGCTCATGCTCAATCCCCATCAAAATCACCCAGAACGGGTCATCCCATTGAATGGGCAGCGTCAGAGGTATAGTATCAATTAATTGCTCAACCACGCCTCGAACACTTTGGCGATACGCACTGACTTCAGCCACTGTAGGCCAGTCATAGTGTGCTTGATTCAAGTCATCCCAAGACATTTCATCAACACCAATCGCCATCATTGACTCAATGTTGGCATCCACTCTATGGTCAATTAACTTCGCTACATTCAGCTTATTAACAAAAAAAGTTGCGGTATGACCAAAATAAAATATCAACGGATGGCGAAGCACATCTGGCCTCAAATAATATGCATCATCCGAGGCCAATGTTTCAAACAAAGCTTCATATAGATCAAATGTCCCCTGGAAATAGCGCTTAATTTCTGCCCGCTTTTCAATAACATCGCCACAATCAATTAAAGGTGTTTTCAATACAGTCATAGAGATCCTTTTTGTTATTTTTATAGTCAGACAATCGTATTATTAAAAATTCAATAAAATTCTGCTGCCTAAACTAACATATTCATAACAATGGCTCTACGCCCTTAATATACCAACACCTGATGAAGGAAATCAGAGAAAAAGTGAACGATTGCAATCAAACGTTTCAGGAAACATCACAATTAAAATAACAGCTAAATATAACAAGGCCTGAGCCCAAAAAAGACATTTTCAAATGTAATTTATAAGACAATAACGATACAGGAGGACTAGCAGACAAGCTAATAAAGGACATAAAACAAGAACAAAATTGGTACGCCCGGAGGGATTCGAACCCCCGACACTCAGGTTCGAAGCCTGATACTCTATCCAGCTGAGCTACGAGCGCATATTGATTAAGACAGCGCCATAATGGCAAAAAAATGCTGTGAATTCAACAAAAGATTGATTTATTCCGTGAAACATCGCACGATTAGTTAATAACTATAAACAAATGACACACAAGAGCTATTATGAGCGTTTTAAAATACTTTAAAGCCAAAAAAAACTGCGTACTGTGCCGGTTTACGCGAAGCCTAACTTTTAGTGCGATTGGCGCCTGGATTGGTTATGCAGTTTCGACACACTTTGGCGCCCCCCAGCTAGACGCGGTCATTTATTCCTTTTTCACAGCGCTAGCACTGGTACTGCTTACAACAGACAAACAACCACCACGCCGAAGAAAGCGCCATTTATAGCCCCTTCTCAAACAGCCTAGCCGGTACTCGGGCTCTTTAGGCTGTACTAATGTCTCAATTTTCCCCTACGGAAAAACCTGATCAATCACCAACGTCGTCAAGTCACTTGAAGTGGTTTTCACAACCACCGCTTTTGCAAATAAATCGCCAGACTGCTTTGTTGGCGTACCAGACATTGCAATACGGGCACTCAATTTAACCTCTGTAAATTTCGACACTTTAAATTGAGGTGTCATTGCCTGAGCATCACTCAAAGCAAACGTTTGCCCTAGCTCAGATACGGTTGTTTTAATAGCGGCAAGTGGCATTGGAGGCCCTGTAACGGCTTTAGCAAAAATAAATACGGTCATGTTTGCACCCGCTTTTGCTTTTAATTCTGGAGCAATAACAATATTAACCGGTAATGAAACAGCCCCAGCAGTCTGCGAAGAGGGTTTTGAAGCAGACTTGGTTGCAACGGTGGGTGTCACCCCTAGCTGCTGCTGCCCCATGGCAATGTACTCATCTAGACTGGCAATCGCATCGGGTTGCGTTAAGATGCCCCGCAATATTTGCCATGTTGCCACTGCCTTCTCTACTTGATCACTGTTAAAATACACAAAACCTTGCATGAGCAATGCCCGCGGATGTTTTGGATCTATTTTTAACGCACCAGCAATCAACTCCGCAGCTTTAGGTGTAAACCCCTTTTGCCCACTTGCAGCAGAAGAAACATCAGCGTAATCAGTCATAACATCGGGATCATTACTACGAAGCTCATACAGTTTTTCATAGGCTTTTTCAGCCTTAGTATACTCTTTAAGCGATGCATAAGAACGAGCCAGCATAAACCAACCTTCGGCATTACTTGGATTTTGAACTAACTTCTCTTCTAGAGCCTCAAGCACAGCCTCCATTGAAGGCGCTTTACCAGACTCAGCATGCTGATCACCTTTCTTAGGTGATTTTTTATACGCAACAATACTCTTTGCTTGCTCTCTATACCCCCACATTTCATAAAAAGCAAAGCTACCAACAACAACAAACACAGCGACAATAATGGCCATTGCTATATCGGGTTTTGTATCGCTATACTCTAAATCTGCTTGCTCTGTATCTCTTAATACTTCTTTATCTAGCTCAGATTTTGCTTGTTTAAACTGATCTTGAGAGAGTTGGCCACTTTTAAGATCAAACTCCAAGGTCTGCAATCGATCTTTATATATTTCAACATTTAACGCATGCTGAGACACACTAGCGGGTTTAGGCGGCCTAACCAGTGGTAGCACCACAAACACAAATGCAATCAGCACAAGTAATGTAGCTACAATTCCGAATAACACCATTATTCAGCATCCTTTTGATTGTTTTCTTGCAACAATTCCGTCAGTTTTTCATTTTCATCGTCGGTTGTCTCAGAAGGTTTAAGGTCTTTTTGCCGCTGTTTCACCAGCTTAATCACAAAACCAATCACCCCCAACAACAACAATAACGGTGCAAACCACAGCAGCATTGTTTTACTATCCACTGGTGGCCGATATAATATAAATTTTCCGTATCGAGCGACCATATAGTCTCGGATTTCTCGATTTGTTTTTCCAGACTCAATCATTTCTAAGACAATCACACGCATATCTCCTGCAAGCTCTGCATGAGAGTCTGCCAAATTTTGGTTTTGGCACTTAGCACAACGTAATTCTTTTGTTAATAAATGATACCGATACTCGTGATCTTTATTTTTAAAATCAATCACATCTGCCTGTACAAAACATGCCGAAAAGGTTAAACACATAAAAACAAACCATCTCATTGTGCAGGCTCCTTCTCTAATTTTTTCACCATGGGTAAGACGATGTTGATCAATGCATCCTCATTCAAGGCCCCCACATGCTTGTAGCGAACAATGCCTTTTTTATCGACCACAAATGTTTCTGGCGTGCCATATACACCCCAGTCAATGCCAACCCTTCCCGTATCATCAACAGGAATAGCATTATATGGATTACCGTGGCGCTTCAACCAACCTAGGGCATCAGCACGGCTATTTTTATAGTTCACCCCGACCAAATGAATACTGGTTTCTTTGGCCAAATGAATAAACAAAGGATGCTCGTATTCACACGTTGGACACCACGATGCCCAGAAATTAACCAGAGACACTTTGCCGACCAAGTCTTTGTTGGTGAATATTTTCTCAGGGTCATCAAGCTGCTTTACAGATATATGCGGTGCAGGCTTATCAATAAAAGGCGAAGGAATCAGCTTTGTATCTCGCCCCAAACCATTTATGAAAAAGCCCACCATCACTGCAAATATTACAAAAGGGATCAAAAATTTAGCCATGAGTATTCCTGGTTATGCGACTTTAAGTCGTTTAGCAATACGATAACGACGATCTGTAATGGCAATCACACCACCTAGCGCCATCAACAAGCCACCCAACCAAGCCCAACGAACTAGCGGCTTATATTGCAGGCGCATATTCCACTGGTCTTGCCCAAGCGCTTCACCTAGCGCCACATACAGGTCACGCATAAAGCCCGCATCAATCCCAGCTTCCGTCATCGGGTTGCCCTGGCTCTTATAATGACGCTTTTCGGGGTACAAATGAGACACTGGCTCGCCATTTTGAGTGACTTTTATCGTCCCCCTCAACGCTTGATAGTTTGGCCCTTGTACAGCTTCTGTTCCTAAGAATGTAAATTCATAGCCTGAAATTTGATAAGACTCATTTGGCCCTAGCTTGACATCTTTCTCTATACTCATATTCATCAGCACAGTAACCCCTATGGTGAAGAAAGCAGCGCCATTGTGCGCCACAATCATCCCCAAATAACTTGCCGTCATTTTTGAACCAGAGCGCAATCGAGAAATAAAGTTAAATGCAGTTGTAATAAATATCCAAACTCCCGCACCAATACCAATTGGCAGATAAAAGGACATTGACTGATCATTCATCAGTGGATAGATGAAAATAGCGCCACCAAGTGTTGCAATCACAGCCATCACACCATAATTTTTACGATATTTTTCCGGTAAAGCTAAGAATGCCGAGGTCGCAATGGTTAAGCTCATGAGCACAAACCCCATTTTCAACAAGACCCAGTTACGTTCATCAACCAACTCAAAAATCAGCGCAAAAATACCCGCAATGATCAATGCTAATGCGCCAATCATCATATATAAAAGACGATCACCCCAAGCCTCACTCAAGACAGCGGATTGTTTCCAGCGAATCATAGGCCCAAGCGCAACAATCAATAGCATTGGCAACATCAACGGCGTAAAGACCTCATTAAAGAATGATTCCCCAACTGAGTATTTTGCCCCAAATGCTTCTGTGATGAGTGGAAATAAAGTGCCCAACAAAACAATGATGGCAGCAAGTGCAAACATTACATTCGTGACCAATAAGAATGTTTCTCGTGATAAAATCGAGAATTTTCCACCACTATTAACATTAGGTGCTCGCCATGCAAACAGGAGTAACGCCCCCCCAATAGCAATGATTAAAAATATCAAAATAAATGCGCCACGCTCAGGGTCTGAGGTAAAGGAATGTACTGAGGTTAAAACGCCTGAGCGCACTAAAAATGTCCCTAGCAAGCTCAGTGAAAATGCAAAAATGGCTAATAGAACCGTCCAGGCTTTGAAAGCCCCCCGCTTCTCACTAACCGCTAAAGAGTGAATCAGCGCAGTACCAACTAGCCATGGCATAAATGAAGCATTTTCCACTGGATCCCAAAACCACCAGCCGCCCCAGCCAAGCTCGTAATAAGCCCACCAACTACCCAAAACAATCCCTGCCGATAAAAACGCCCAAGCAATGTTTGTCCAAGGACGAGACCAGCGTACCCACGCCGCATCTAACCGACCACTCACTAATGCAGCAATGGCAAACGCAAACGCCACGGAAAAACCAACATAGCCCATATATAAAATGGGTGGGTGAATGGCTAGGCCAAAGTCTTGTAATAATGGGTTCAGCGAACTACCTTCTTCTGGAATGAATATGCTGCCATTAGGCAAGTACACCAACAAACGCTCAAAGGGATTAGAGGTTGCCAACACAAACCATAAGAAACCAACACAAATCAGCCCCATAATCGCCAAAACATTGGCTTTCATGGATAATGGCAGACGCCGACTGAATAAGCTTACTGCCAAAGACCACCCTGCTAGCATCAAACACCACAGTAAAATAGAGCCTTCATGAGCGCCCCACACCGCGGAAACTCGAAACAAGGTTGGCATATCTGCATTAGAATTGGTTTGCACGTATTTAACAGAGTAGTCATTGGTAACGAAGGCATACGTTAATACGGCGAATGAAATCGACACAAAAAAGAACTGCCCAGCACTTGCAGAACCTGCAACTGCGACCCAGCTGTATTTTTTCTGATACATGCCCAGTAGAGGGACCACACTTTGAATCACTGCCATACACAGCGCTAACATTAAGGCAAAATTTCCAATTTCAGGTAACATAATTACTCGTTTTTATCTGTAGTTGCAGCGTTAGGTTGTTTTTTACCCATCATGGCTTCGGCAGCTTCATTCGGCATATAATTTTCATCATGCTTTGCTAGAACTTCATCCGCGATCATGATGCCTTCTTCAGATAGACGCCCTTTTGCCACAATGCCCTGCCCTTCCCGAAACAAGTCTGGCAGTATCCCTTTAAATCGAACGGTAACGGAATGCTCTAAATCTTTCATCCCAAATTCGACTGTCACACCATCTTCATGACGTTTTACTGAACCCACTTTAACCATGCCCCCCATTCTAAAGAGCTGTTTGGTTGATGCTTCACCCGTAGCAACCTGGGTTGGGGTGTAGAATAATTCTACATTTTGTTTCACCGCGACCATAATCAAGCCTACGGCGATGCTCACACCTGCCACAATAAAGATGGCAAAAATTAATCGTTGTTTACGCTGTGGCGTCATCGTTTTTTCTCCTAGCTTTTATACGGCGAACTAATTTTTGTCGAACATTTTTACCAAGCCATAAGGTGTGAATAATGTAACCCACGACAAAAACAAAGGTAATGGCATACGAGGCCACGATATAACCAAGGTGTTTATCGGTAGCAAGTAATTCAAAGAAACTCATTTTTCGACCCCCAGTACACCCTCAACCCAGCGGCTGTTACTTTCTCGTAACAACACTTCACTTCTTGAACGCATAATCACAATCGCTGCAAATAGGAATTTAAAGGCAAAAGACATCACCAGTAACGGGATAAGCATGGAAACATCCATAGAGGACTTACCCACGGAAACGGAATTCGCCTGATGGAGTGTTTTATCACCAAGCCATTGAATAGAATAATGAATAATGGGAATATTAACCACGCAAACCAACGTTAATACAGCCACCGCACGGCTTGCAGTTCGCTTATCTTCATAGGTGGAATACAGCGCAATAATACCTAAATAGATAAACAACAGCACCAATTCAGATGTTAAACGCAAATCCCAAGTCCACCACGTACCCCACGTTGGATACCCCCAAACAGCACCGGTTACCAATGCTAAAAAGGTAAAAATAGCCCCAATTGGCGCGCAGCTAATCAGCACAACATCAGCCATTTTAATTCGCCAAACAATACTCACAAAAGCGGCAACCGCCATCACCATGTAAGCCATCATTGAAAGCCATGCTAACGGCACATGAATATAAATAATCCGATAGACTTCACCTTGATACTTTTCAGCAGGCGCCGTAAAACCACCATACAACCCATAAACCATCAAGGTGAGTGTGATGACCCAGAGATAAGGTAACCATTTACCCGTCATTCGGTAATAATGCTTTGGAGAGGACAGCTTATTAAACAATGGCACCAAATATCGGTCTGAGAATAAACCCAGCACCACCATAACCCCCACCATCAAAAGGAAGTTACTCACAAGGTTTAGCGCCGAGAACTCAACAACCTCGCCCATCGTCGTCTGGTAAACGTATGGGTAACCTTGGGTTTGCTTCACCAGCACGTCTTCTAGCTCAGCATTTTTTTCTGTGTAATCAATGGTCTTTAATACAGAAAAGAGTATCAGCAGTAGTGTTATGCTGAGTTTACCCCAATGCTTTGCAAACATAGTTATTCCTTTTAACTCACACTAATCTTGAGTGCTGCACCAATCGCCCACGGTGCTAACGAAACTGCCAAAACCAACATCCCTGACAACATATACAAATGTGCGGTTATCGGCTCCCCAATGCTGGCCATCGCCACCAAGTTAGCCGAAAAAATTAATACCGGCACATACAGCGGTAAGATTAATAGGGATAAAATCACACCACCCCCTCTCAGTCCAACCGTTAATGCCACCCCTATTGCTCCAATTAAACTGAGCAACGGCGTCCCCATTAATAGCGTCAACATTAAAGCACCATACGCTTCTGTTTTCAGCCCCAACATTAACCCCATTAATGGTGCAATGATAATGATGGGGATCCCTGTAACCATCCAATGGGCAATCACTTTCGCTAAAGCGAGTAAAGCAACAGGCCGCACCCCCATCACCATCATGTCCAAGGTACCATCTTCAAAATCGCTGCGAAAAATACCTTCTAGCGATAACATAGAAGCCAACAGCGCTGTCACCCAAATCAAACCGGGCGCAATATTTGAGATGGTTGCAAGCTGAGTCTGTCCAATCCCCATCCCTAATGGGAACAACATAATAACGAGTACAAAAAATAACAGCGGGTTAATCAGCTCGCCTTTGTGCCGAAACGACAACACAATGTCACGCTTGATCATCCACCAAAATGCTCGCACTGCAGAAATTTGTTTCATGACCCCAACCTTAAAGAGACTACATCACACCCCGTTAAGTTCACTGCTTGATGAGAGGTTAAAATAATCATGCCACCATTTTGCACATGCGCCTCAAACAGTGCCTCCAACCACGCAATGACTTTAACATCTAGTGAGGTAAAGGGTTCATCTAAGACCCAGACTGGCGCTGATGTCATTAATAACCTAGCTAAAGCTACCCGCCGTTGCTGACCGGCTGATAAATGCCCTGCTAGTTGATCTGCTAACGCATAGAGTTTGATTTCATCTAACACGGTTTCAAAATCAATATCAGGCTTAGTGGCAATCAATGCGCTTGCCATTTGCAGGTTTTCTTCCACGGTTAAGTCACGCTTAACACCAGCATGATGCCCAATATAGATGACGTTGGCCGAGTATTCAGCCCCTAAATCAATGATGGGCTGGTCTCGCCAAAGGATATCACCTTCATCAGGCTGGCGCAGACCGCATAACATCCGCAATAAGGTTGTTTTACCACTACCGTTAGCGCCCTCGACAAATAAGACTTGGCCAGGCTCTGCAGAAAAGGACAACTCAGTAAATAACTGTTGCTCATTCCTTAAACATTCTATCCGATCAGCCCGTAGCAAGAGAGTGTCCTAAATTGTTGATTAAAAGTAGGTCATTGTACCCAAAAACAAGACCAGTTGAAGATTTTTATCCCAATTCTCACAAGATACCTAGCATCATCACCTTAACCACCAAAATAGCGCGTCATCTGCCCAGTAATTCAGACCAACAACATAAACAACGTATTTTAAAAAAACACAACAGCACACCCAATGGTGCACGGAACCTCGCCAAAGATAGGAAAAAAGGGTACCTATAGGTATAATGCGGCCATAAAATAACCTCTATAAAGAGCAATCCATGAAATTTCTAATCATTGTTTTATTTTCTGCCACGCTTTGTGCTTGTGGCGGTCCAAGCGTTAAATCTGAAAAAGTCGCCATTAAGTCCATCAATAACTGGACACAACAAGACATTGCCCCTTATATCATTAAGCAATTTAGCAGCCACCCACGCTTTAAAAATGCCACTTTTGCACTCAGCCACATGTCTTACGGACTAATCGACACCAACACCAATGCGCTCAATGATAACGTCATTACCATCCTCACCAAAACCTTACAGAGCCAACCCATTAATTTAATTACTCCAGTCACTAACAATAACAGTTGCCAAGGCCTTAGAGATGCACGCTATTTAGTGGGTGTTGAAGCAAAAGTATCCCCACAAGGCAACTTAGAGGTAAGAGTGGATGCCTATGACCAACAGCAAGGTAACTGGACGGTTGGCTTTGAAAAAAGATGGTACAGCCGGTTAGGCCGGGATGATAAAACCCAACTGGCCAAAGCCACTACAGATGAAAGCTTACGAGGCAAAAAATTCCTACCCTACCGACCCAATCATGCAGACCAGCTGATCTCAGACTTTAAGCGCGCAGTTGACTGTTACCAACAGCAAACGAACCAATCGCTCAGCATTGTTGCCTCAGGGAACTACTTACCACAAGAACTTGCCCAATGGATGCAAGATATTCAACAAAAAGGTGATCGTGACGGCCAACCAGTTCAACTGATTGCCGATGCCATCAACCGTGATAGCAGGCTCTTTTCTTTAACACTCGCAGATCAAGACAAAACCTTATTAAAACGATATGTTCGTGCCAGCCGTGAGAAAGCCATTGTCGCCAAATTAGCGCCACTGAATTTCAACCCATTAACAGCGCCACAGCAAAATGTTCTTGTTGGTGACATCAAAGTCGATTTAAACAGCCCAATTTTAGGCAGTACAGCCATCATCACCCCTCAAGGCATTGGCCTATGTAGCACTGCAGAACCTTGGTCTTTAGGCGAGCGAAGTTTAACCAATGATTCCGAGCTTTCAAGTGACAACTGTTTTGCAGTGAAATTTGACGTGCAGCGCCCTGCTTTTACAGCCCTAGTTGGCCGCAATAGCAAAGGCCAGCTGAGCTTATTCCACCCAACAACCTGTAAATACTTAGATGACTCACCAAAACGTCTCGGCCGAAATGCAGAGTTTATTTACCCTGCGCGAACAAAACCCGCCCAAGTATTAGGCTTAGATGAAAATATCGGTCAAGAGCATATTTATGTATTAGCGTCTGCAGACAGGCAAGTTCAGGCGAGCATCACCGCTTTAACCAAATCATTGCCGACGATCTGCGAATCACAAGACAGTGACCCGGTGAGCGTTAAAACATGGGAAGCTAAATTAAACGCCATTAGCAAGGTTCACCCAGGGCTATTTCAGTGGAGAGGGTTAACCTTCAACCACGTGGCACCTACCAGTATTGAAGAAGATGATGAGGACAATACCGAAGCGGCAGAAGAAGAGGAAACCATCACCATCGAAGCTCAACCAATCGAAGTTCAAGCAACGGAATAACCCAATTACACAGCACGGCCATAACGGTGTATCAAATGGAAAATGCGTCCAGCTAGCCCTTCAGGGAGCTGCGACCATTCAAACTGCCAACCCCAATTCCCTTTTGTGGTACCGGGTGTGTTCATTCGATGCTCACCGCCCAAACATAAAAAGTCCTGCATTGGGAGGATGGCGTACTGAGAACATGATGCAATGGCGACTCTAATTAAAGGCCAAGGGTGATCAGACACACAGCCACCAGCATAATCATCCACTCTCGCACGCTCTTCATCCGTCAAAGTACAATACCAGCTTAACGTCGTATCATTGTCATGCGTGCCGGTGTAGACCACCGTATTATTGGTATATTCGTGCGGTAAATAGGTGTTATTCGGATTGTTATCAAAAGCAAACTGTAAAATTTTCATTCCAGGGAAATCAAATTGATCTCGAAGCGCATCCACTTCATCTGTAATAATGCCCAAATCTTCAGCAAGAAAAGGTAAATCACCAAATTCCTCACGTAACGCGGTAAATAATGCCGCTCCAGGCGCCTTGACCCAGCGACCATTAATGGCCGTCTCTTCACTACTCGGAATCTCCCAGTACGCTTCAAAGCCCCTAAAGTGATCAACTCGAACAATGTCACATAACTCTCTCTGCGTTTTAACCCGGTCTTTCCACCACTGAAAACCGGTTGACTCTATATAGTCCCACTCATAATGCGGGTTACCCCAACGCTGACCTGTCTCAGAAAAATAATCTGGCGGCACACCGGCAACCACAGAAGGCTGCCCATTTTCATCTAAATCAAAACAATCCCGATGAGACCAAACCTCAGCGCTATCATGTGCAACAAAAATAGGAATATCACCGACAATGCGAATACGTCTCTCATTCGCATACGCTTTAATTGCTAACCACTGCTCAAAGAACACAAACTGTTGAAAGCGATATAAATCAACCTGCTGATTGTCTTTTTGACAAAAGGTTTTTAAACAGCTCGCATCTCGATTTTTTTCTTTCTCTGGCCATTCCCACCATGCCTTAAAATCATTTTGCTCTTTTAACGCGTAGTAGCAAGCATAGTCATCCAACCAATACTGATGATGCTCGCAAAAATCTGCGTAAGCGGCATTATCCTCTTCTGAGGCATTCGCCAAAAAGCCCTGGTACGCCAATTTAATTAATTGCTTGGTTGAGTGTGCTTGCTGCTGTTCTTCTGTCAACCAGCCTTTATCAGCGAGTTTCTGAATACTAATCAATTTAGCATTACCAGCATGCACCGAAGGCGACTGATACGGAGATTTATCCTCAAGCGTCGGCCCTAGGGGCAAAACTTGCCAAATACCAACGCCACTTTCTGCAAGAAAATCGACAAACCGAAAGGCCTGATCACCAAGCTTTCCTTCATATTCTGTTCCGGGAAGAGAGGTTGGGTGCAGTAGAACACCCGCGACGCGTTGGTTAACACTCACAGCATTATCTCTTAATTATTATATCAGTTGTTAAGGGGAGCTCATCCCGCAAGTATGGCACAGTCTGAGCATTTATGAGTTACGAATCATGACACCGTCATTTTCAGGATGACCGCCGCCATAGGTAAAGCTATGGCCTAAATATTCCGGTGGTTCTTTATTCAAAAGTTGGTACAAATGGCTTAATTGAATTCGAAATAGGCATTCAAAATCACTCACCGATTGCGCCGAATTATAATCGCCAAACCACCAAAACCAGTCTGAACCTTCACACACAGCCAACTGTTTCGATGCCTCAGCAAACCTTTCAGCAGGAAGGGTATTTTCTGAAGCGGCCTCATCAAAGGCCAACTTCACATCCCGAAGCATTTCCCAACCTCGGTTTTTATCGTGATCACCAATCCAGGTTGAGAAAGTACCATAGACCCAACTGCCCGCGACCATTGAGGTCAAGTCACCCACGTTTGTTTCTTGTTTTGCAAGGTGCTCATCAAAGGTCGTCAAATTCAATTTATCACTGGCGACCAACTTCTCATACAATCCACTTAAAAAGTGAATCCCATTATCAGGGTAATATTCCCAGGCATTTTCGCCATCTAGAACAATAGAGACGATTTGCCGCTCAGGATTTTCACAACTGATTTGAATATTTTCGATGTGATTCACCATGTTTGAAACCGCGTCATCGGCATGCCAATCTGCATAGTGAAAACCGATTAAATCAGACAGCCCATCATCACGAAAAAACTGACGAATATTTTGCCCACCCATTTGATATGACTGATGCAACCAATGATGCGGCAAGTGATCTTCATGTCCACCAGAGACCAAGCTATTATGCAAAACAGTTTGGCCACTCGCCATCCAAGCGAACCCAACCTGGTCCAACTGCTCTGCTGTTGCAGCACTCACAGCACCCTCAGCCGGCCAGCAGCCTTTTGGCTCAAAACCAAAGTAGTGCTTAAAGACCCTTAACCCTTCCTCAATGTGCCAAAGCATTCTGCTTTCACCACCTGGATATTCAGCCATATCAGGCAACGGCGCATCAGGCATCGCATCTTTGGTCGAGTGAACATCCAATAAAATAGGCGCAATCGGGTGAGCATAGGGTGTCACAGAAAGCTCAACCCGCCCTTGCTCAGCTAACGCCTTGTAACGTGGAATAATACTGGCCAATAACTCTGCCACTACTCCAACAAGCAGCTTTCGGTCTGAAAAAGTAAATTCACGGCCCTTTTCAATGAGAGACTGGATGCGCGTATCGCCTAACCGCACCACTTCTCCCATCCAAGTTATGTGGTACCACATTAATAAGTCCACAATGAACTGACCACCAAGGTAGGCAAAATCATTTTCAGACTCAGAGAAATAATTCACAATATCGGCCAAACGCCGATACGCAGGAAACCGATTGATCATCCGGTTTTCATTGGCCTTCATGCACGCATGAACTAGCTTAACTCGTTCAGCGCTTTCACAAGGCATGACAGGAGACGTTAAAGCCCGGAGCATAGGGTCTTTTATTGGCAAACCATGAGATAAATGCACATTGACTTGTTGACTATAATCATCAATTTGTTCAAGCAATGTTGGGGTGAAGTTGACAACGGCCTTAGCATTCGGGCAGTTTTCAATATGCGCCGCCATGTCGACATAATCTTTTATGCCGTGCAAATACGTCCACGGAAGGCGGTATTCATTTCGCTCTCTATCCCAGTAATTGGGTTGATGCATATGCCAACAGAGGACAACATCCATCTGTTCATCGGGCATACTGCAGTTCCTTACCCAACATCGCAGAGGTCACCAGCACTACGCCTTCTTCAGAAACATAAAAACGCCGCTCATCATCTTCACGATTTTCACCAATGATGGTACCTGCAGGAACTTCACACCCTTTATCAATAATCGCTTTTGTAATTTGGCAGTCTCGGCCAATTTCCACATCAGGCATAATCACCGACTGATCAACCGTTGCAAACGAGTTAACCCGAACATTTGAGAACAACAATGAGTTACTCACTTGAGCACCAGAGACAATACAGCCACCAGAAATCATGGAATCCACCGCCATACCACGACGCTCGTCGTCATCAAAAACAAATTTAGCTGGAGGCAATTGCTCTTGGTAAGTCCAAATCGGCCAGCGCTCATCATATAGGTTTAACTCTGGCGTAACCCCAATCAACTCCATATTAGCGGACCAATAAGCATCAATTGTTCCTACATCACGCCAATATGCTTGCACACCAGTGTCTAAATCACGAAACGGATAAGCCAACACCCGGTAAGGTTTGATGACACTTGGGATAATGTCTTTCCCAAAATCGTGTGTCGAGCCTGGTGTATCCGCATCTTTAATCAATTGCTCAAACAAAAAGTCCGTATTGAAAATGTAAATCCCCATAGAGGCAAGCGCCATTTTGGGGTTCCCAGGGATAGGGTCTGGCTTATCTGGCTTTTCAGCAAAATCAGTTACCCAATTGTCATTATCAACCGACATCACGCCAAATTCTTTGGCTTTATCAACCTCCACATCAATCACGCCTACCGTCATATCGGCATTCGTCTCGACGTGTCTGGCAATCATCGCGGCATAATCCATTTTATAGATATGATCGCCAGCTAAAACCAAAACAAATTTAGGCTTGTGACCTCGAATAATATCAATATTTTGGTAAATGGCATCTGCAGTTCCTGCATACCAACTGTTTTCTATACGCTGCTGGGCCGGTAATAGCTCAACAAATTCGTTGAATTCACCCCGTAAAAAACCCCAACCCTTTTGAATGTGCAAAATCAAAGAGTGCGCTTTATATTGGGTTAAAACACCAATTTGCCGAATACCGGAGTTAATACAATTCGACAATGGGAAGTCAATGATTCGAAACTTGCCACCAAATGGCACGCTCGGCTTAGACCGCCATTGAGTTAAGTGTTTAAGCCTCGAACCTCGCCCGCCAGCCAAAATTAAAGCTAATGTATCTCGACTGGTATTTGACCGACTATCTCGCATTCAATTCACTCCATTGTGAATATTTTTATGGTTTAAATCCTACTCGAACGACTCAAAAAGGCAACTCAATATTGCGTATCAATGAATAAAGATCAACGAGTTGCAAATTAGTAAATGTTAAACTGCATAAGCGCCGTTGAAATTCATTTTCAGCTCATCCAAGTTAAAACAGCAAACAGTCACTTTCAGGCCACTCATTAATGATATTAATCACTACGATAAAAGGTAGTCTATATTAACCACATTACCGCATGATTTTTAAGCCTACTTAGGTACAATGCAACAGACTCATAATAAAAAGATTCCACCACATGAAACAAAAAACAGCCCAAGCTTCTACCAAAACAAAGCCGCGCTTTACAGAACTCACTGAAACGCGCTGTCATGATCCTTTTGCTATTTTGGGCTACCACAGCAACTCAAAGCAAAGGACCATACGTGCCTTTCTGCCACAAGCTGAGACTGTGAGCATCAGTGGGCCCAACATCACACTGACCCGAATTGAAGGTACGGATATTTTCGAATGGACCGGAAAACAAACAATCTCGCTGCCATACCAATTGAGCTGGACAGACAAAAACAACCAACAACACACTGAATACGACCCTTATTGCTTCCCACCACAATTGTCTGATTTTGACATGCACCTGTTTAATGAGGGCAATCATCGTCATGCATACAAGATGCTCGGCGCACACCCAATCTGTGTAGACAACATTGAAGGTGTTCGGTTTGTTACCTGGGCACCCGGTGCAGAGCGCATTAGTGTCGTTGGTGATTTCAATGAGTGGGATGGTCGGCGTCACATGATGCGCGTTCGAGGTGGTAGTGGCCTTTGGGAAATATTCATCCCCGAGGTTCCTCTCAACAGTCACTATAAATTTGAAATACGTAACCGTGATCACGGTGGCATTGAGTTAAAATCCGACCCTTATGGCGTGCGCTACGAACAACGTCCAGATACCTCTACCATTGTCACAGCTGACAGTGTTTACAGCTGGCAAGATCAGCAATGGCTAGAACAACGAGCAAGCAGTGATTGGCAGCGCAAGCCCATGTCTACCTATGAAGTACACTTGGGTTCTTGGCGAACAGCAGCTGATGGCAGCTTCCTAAACTACAGGGATCTCGCTCACCAATTAGCCGAATACGCCAACACCATGGGCTTCACCCATATTGAGCTACTCCCCATCACCGAACATCCATTTGATGGCTCCTGGGGTTACCAGACAACGGGCTATTTTGCCCCAACATCACGCTTTGGTAGTCCTGACGATTTTCGCTATTTCATCGACCACTGCCACCAACATAACATTGGCGTCATTTTAGACTGGGTACCCGCCCACTTCCCTAAAGACGCGTTCGCCTTAGCCAATTTTGACGGCACCTCACTCTATGAACATGAAGACCCAAGACGCGGTGAGCATCGAGATTGGGGCACATTAATTTTTAACTATGGCCGTAATGAAGTCCGAAATTTCCTATTAGCCTCTGCCGTCTACTGGCTAGAAGAGTTTCATATTGATGGTTTACGCGTGGACGCTGTGGCCTCTATGTTATATCTCGACTATTCCAGGGAATCCGATGATTGGCTACCCAACAAACATGGCGGCAGAGAGAACTTAGAAGCCATCGAATTTTTGCAATCCTTAAACACCATTACCCAAGAGGAATGCCCCGGCAGCATGATTATCGCCGAAGAGTCCACCTCTTGGCCACAAGTCACAAGGCCTACCTGGGTCGGTGGCTTAGGTTTCAACATGAAATGGAACATGGGCTGGATGAATGACACCATCGAGTACATGACAAAAGACCCAATCTACCGTCACTTCCATCACGACCAGCTCACTTTTGGCATTATGTACGCCTTCAGCGAAAACTTTGTCCTGCCTTTTTCTCATGATGAAGTGGTGCACGGCAAAGGCTCGATGATCACCAAGATGCCTGGCGATGGCTGGCAAAAATTTGCGAATTTGCGGTTACTTTATACCTACCTATTTACCTACCCTGGCAAAAAATTATTATTCATGGGCTGTGAGTTTGCCCAAGGTATGGAGTGGGATGAAAGCCGAGCGCTGCATTGGGACTTGCTCGATCATGAGTGGCACAAAGGCATGCAAACATTGGTCAAAGATTTAAATCACTTATATCTTAACCAGCCCGCCTTGCATCAAGTCGAGTTTGAACACCCCGGGTTTGAGTGGATCAATTGCCATGACTCAACACAATCTATTTTAAGTTACATTCGCCGCTCAGGTGATAAATTTGTGGTTGTGGTACTGAACTTCACGCCCGAAACACGGTACAGCTATAAGATTGGTGTACCATCTGCAGGCCACTACCATGAGCTTTTGAACTCAGATTCACAATATTATGCAGGCGCAAATAATAACAATGGCGGAGGCATTAGTAGTACAGAGGGAAGCTGGATGGGACAGCCGCATTCAATTTCAATTACGATACCACCATTAGGTGGGCTTGTTTTAAGCTTATAAAAATACAACCGACACCCCCTATTGCAGGGGGTGATTTGTACTTAAACTTCTTTCATCGCCTGAATCAAGTCACCAGCGACTTCCTGGCCATCCCCATAGACCATTCGAGTATTGTCTTTAAAGAACAGGTGATTTTCTATACCAGAGAAACCAGCGCCTTGGCCTCGCTTAATAACCAGCACATTTTTAGCCAAGTCAGCATCTAAAATAGGCATACCATAAATTGGGCTACTTGGATCTGTTCTCGCAACCGGGTTAACCACATCATTTGCACCAATCACCAAGACCACATCGGTATTAGGCAAATCGGTATTAATGTCTTCTAGGTCATAAATAAGGTCATAAGGCACACCTGCTTCCGCAAGCAATACATTCATGTGCCCAGGCATTCTCCCTGCAACAGGGTGAATCGCAAACCGCACTCGCACACCGCGGTCAATCAACTTATCCGCAAGCTCCCACACTTTATGTTGTGCTTGAGCGACTGCCATACCGTATCCAGGAATAATGACCACGGTCTCAGAGTAAGCCATCATGATTGCAGCATCCGCTGTATCTGTCGCTTTCATCGAGCCTTCTACTTCTTCACCGCCAGTGCCATCACCCCCCCCAAAACTGCTAAATAACACATTGGAGATTGGACGATTCATCGCTTTTGCCATGAGCTGCGTCAGCAAAGTACCTGCGGCACCCACCACAGTACCTGCAATCATCATCGCAATATTGCCTAACACATACCCTTCGAAACCAACGGCAAGCCCGGTAAACGCATTAAATAAAGAGATCACCACCGGCATATCTGCACCACCGATCGGTAACGTCATCATAATACCGAAGGCCAAAGCGATGACGAACATCAAGATCACGAGACTGACTGAATGCACATCCAGCACAATCATCAGGCCTAACGCGACGGCCGCTGCAAACACCAAGAAGTTAACTTGCTGCTGCATAGGGAACCGGCCTGGCTTCTTAATAATGCCCTGTAATTTGGCATACGCGATCAAGCTACCACTAAAGGAGATTGCACCAATTAGACCACCAATAACGGCCAAACTTAAATTGGCACCACCATGCCCTGACTCAGGTCCTGCAGCTTGGAATAACTCAACCGCAGCAATGGCAGCAGCAGAACCGCCACCCATGCCATTATAGAGTGCAATCATCTGTGGCATATCGGTCATGGCAACACGTTTTGCCGTCACCCAGGCAATCACACTACCAATAGCGATTGCTACCAATATTAAATCCAAATTAGGGATAAGGGTAATTTTGTCCATGTTGGGCAAAAAGATAGTAATACCGGTCGCTAGGATCATCCCCCAGCCGGCCCAAATAATTCCGCCACGCGCAGTGAGCGGAGAACTCATTTTCTTTAAACCAAGAATGAACAATAGTGCAGCGAGAAAATAACTGGCTTGAATCAAGCTATCCATTATTTCTTATCCCCTTTACTGCTCTTAAACATTTCCAACATCCTTTCTGTTGCAACATAACCCCCTACCGCATTACCAGCACCCAACATCACACCAAGAAAACCGACCACTTTCTCCAAATCTGTATGAGCATGCCCCAAAGCCACCATTGCACCGACAACCACAATGCCATGAATAAAGTTAGAACCTGACATCAATGGTGTGTGCAAAATAACAGGCACTCTGGCAATCACTTCGTAGCCGGTAAACCCTGCCAACATAAAAATATACAGTGCGGTTACACCATCAATCATGATGCCTCTCCTTCAATCATCGCTTTGGTTGGCTCATGTCTAATCTCACCATCATGGGTTAATGCACTGGCAATAATCTCGTCTTCCCAGTCGAGGTTAATCTCACCTTCCCTCACAAAAAGCCCTAAGAGATTAAACAGGTTTTTAGAGTACATTTCACTGGCATCAATGGGTAACATACTAGGCACGTTAAGCGGCCCGTAAATCACCACGCCTTTATGGTTAATTTCTTTACCTGGCTCGGTTAACTCACAGTTACCACCACCTTCTGCGGCCAAATCAATGATGACAGAGCCGGGCTTCATGGCTTCAACCATGTCTTTACTGATTAATCTAGGCGAGGGTTTGCCTGGGATGGCGGCGGTTGTAATGACCGCATTAGCGCCTGCCACATGCTTTGCCACCAACTCATTGGCTTGTGCTTGCTCTTCTTCAGTCAACGCTCTGGCATAACCGCCCTCTGTTTCTGCATCAACAGGTAACTCAACAAATTTTGCACCTAAAGACTCAACCTGTTCTTTAGTGACTTTTCGTACGTCATAGGCCTCCACAATGGCACCCAATCGGCGACAGGTTGCAATCGCTTGTAACCCTGCAACGCCAGCCCCCATGATCAACGCTTTAGAGGGTCTAATAGTCCCTGCTGCCGTCGTTAACATCGGGAAGAAGCGCCCTGTCAAACTGGCCGCCATTAATGCGGCTTTATAACCGGCAACTGAAGCCTGAGATGACAGCGCATCAATCGCTTGAGCGCGTGATATGCGAGGCACTAATTCAACCGCAAAACAGGTGACCTTATGCGCTTGCAGCTTTTTAATTTCAGCGCTATGCAAGTGTGCTGAAGCAAAACAAACCAAAATACAGCCTTCCGCCATTTGGGCAATCTGTGCGTCACTTGGCATCTGTACAGACATTACAATATTGGCATGACTAATAATGCTGACATCGCTCACGATCTCTACATTTTCATACAAAGCATCGGGGAAATAACTTAATGCCCCCGCATCTGCTTCGACAGCAATTTCAACACCCAGTGATGAAAGTTTGGCCACCATACTGGGTACCAATGCAACCCGGTTTTCACCGGGCTGTGTTTCTTTAAGGATTGCAACACGAATCGGCATAACACCTCGCCCTAATCAAATTTTTTTAAAGTCTACCTGAATCCTTGCCCTGTTTAAACCATTGCAAGTACTGAGTTTTCCTGATCTATAACTATTTATAATTATTTTCTTATATTTATCTTTATTCGTCTAGTTTTGTCTGCAATGCATTTAACTGCTTTTCAAGTTGGCGCACCTTTTTATTCATATCAACCAACTTTTTCTGCACTACAGCATTTTTAGTGTATGTTCGCAGCGGTTGCAAGGGTAAAGATGCATAATACCCAGCAGAGTCAATATTTTGCGTTACTCCGGCGCGATGTAATAACACCACATCATCAGCCACGGTTAAATGGTCTAAAATACCTGTCTGACCACTGGTAATCACTCGCTTGCCAATGGTCGTTGATCCTGCAATCACTGTTTGTGCCGTTAGTAGTGAGTCTTCTCCGACCAAAACATTATGTGCAATATGGCATAAATTATCGATTTTCACGCCACGCTCAATCCGGGTCTCTCCAAACGTTGCTCTATCAATACAAGTACCGGCGCCAATCGATACATCATCCTCAATCACGACAATACCTTGCTGCGGAATACGATGACTGGCTCTTGCCTCATCTTGAGCAAACCCATAACCTTCCGGCCCAATGACACAACCGGATTGCAATTGTACCCGAGCACCTATCTGACACCCCCACCCCACAACAACATTTGGGTGTATCACAGCGTCCACACCAATGGTCACACCTGACTGAATAACCGTATTTGCCATAATTGACACATGAGAGGCTATCTCAACGTTGGCTTCGATCACAACACCTGCTGCAATCACACAATCACTCGGTACGACCACGCTACTATGAACACATGCTCGAGCATGAACATTGACGCCATCCCTCGCCCAAAAATCTGTATCGGTGTATTTCTGCCTAACCAATGCATGCGCTAATTTGACATTGCTGCTCACCAAGACACAGACATTGGCCTCAACTAAAGCACCACTTAATGCTTCAGTTGTCACCACAACAGCAGGTTTTTTTTCCATTAAAGTGGGTAAATACCGCTCATCATCGGCAAAAACCAAATCGGTAGACTGACATGTCTCAACAGGTTGAACTTGATCAAAAGCACAGTCATTTCCTAGCAGTTGAGTGATCAACCCACTGGGTAAAAAGGTATTTAAAACTTCAGACGCTAACATCGCAAGCTCCCCTACGCGATTAATGTGCATATTCCAGCTATAATAGAATGATTGGCTTCAATATTGATTTTGGGTATGAAACGCTTACTGCACATATTATTATTTTTATTTTTTCCGGTACTATTTGTTGGCTTGCCAACTTTGCTACTCGTATTAAGCTTAGACGGTGTTCAACAGCAGCCTGCGACACACGTCACCGCAGCGAACTTACAGCTTGCCAAACACGCATTCTCCAGCAACCAACTAGCTTCTCTTGAGTCGGGCAGCGCCATCACCCTTAAGCTGAATGAGTCACAACTCAAAGCCATTGCACTTGCCTTACAAACGTTAAAAACAGACACCCACTACCAGCTCAGCTTACAACCTGACCGACTAAACCTTACCCTCAATGTGCCGGTTAACATTTTGGGCAGCAAAGCCTATTTGAATGTACAGACCTCTCTTTTACCTGGCAAGCAACTTCGCTTTCGACACACAAAGATTGGCCAACTCAGCTTACCCACCACGATTGCTCATCAATTGTTGCGCTTAATTTTAGGGCATAAAGCAGAACAGCACTTACGCAAAGATATACACACTATTTCAATTCACCAGAATACGCTTTCTGTCACCATTGAGCCTGGGATACTCAAACTTAAACAATGGGCGCTAGGCCACAGAAGCAGCACGGCAAACACATCCAACATCACGCACATACAAGAATACTTAATCATATTAGACACAGAATTTGGGCGCCTAAACCACCCCAAACAAAGCCTTGCGAAGGTCTTACAACGAGTATTTAACCACGCATACCAGCGTACCGGCACTCACAGTAGCGCCAAAAGCGAGAACGAAGCCGCTATTGCAGCGTTGGCAATTTATTTTGGCGACCGCAGGCTTGCCCGCTTTTACGGCATTCAAAATCCCCCCATCAACCGCACTTCGATCACACTCGCGAGACGCACCGACTGGATGAAACATTTTATTATTTCTGCAGGTGTCACACTGGCCACCCATGAAATACTTGCCGACGCTGTTGGCTTGCTGAAAGAGCTGCAGGATGCCAAAACACACTCAGGATTCAGTTTTACCGATCTTGCGGCTGACCGAGCAGGGATTTACTTTGCAACCTATGCCACCCAAAATAATGACCAAGCAAGACATGTACAATTACAATTACGACAACCCAGTTCAGGTGAAAACCTTATTTTCCCCAATGTAAAAGACTTGCCAGAATGGCTTAAGCAAGCAGAATTCGACGCCCAATTTGGTAGCCTACAAGACCCTCGTTACCGGAATATGATGCAGTCAATCCAAAAACGCATAAAACAACGCCCACTCTACCAGCGCCCTTAGGCCTCTCCCACTTCAGTAACGTAAAAATATGTGTACAATAGTTAACTCTCGATAGCGAAAAATAATAAGGATCCGAGCAATGGCAAACGTCGTTATTTATCTCACTCCTTTCTGCCCCTATTGTGTTCGAGCCATCCAGCTGCTCAACTACAAACAGGTGAAGTTCACAGAAATTAGAGTCGATACCAATATGGAACAACGCCACAAAATGGAACGCAAAAGCAAACGCACTTCTGTTCCACAAATATTCATTGATGACAAACACATTGGCGGATATGACGAAATGGCAGCACTAGACCGTAGTAACAAACTAGACCCCCTGTTAGGCCTTTAAGTGCCCACTCTAGATAAACTCAGAATTGATAAATGGCTCTGGGCCGCCCGTTTTTTCAAGACTCGCGCCCTTGCAGCTGACGCGGTTCAAGGAGGCAAAGTGCATATCGATGGGCAGCGTTGCAAGCCGAGTAAAAATATTGTGATCGGCATGCAAGTGAGCATCACTAAAGGTGATTTGCGCTGGAGTGTTACCGTACTTGGGATCAACAAGCACCGCCGCCCTGCCTCAGAAGCTCAGTTGTTATACGAAGAGTCAGAACAAAGCCTGCAAACCCGACTCGACCATATTGCGCTCAAAAAATTACAACCCACCCTTCATTCACCTAAGCCTGACAAAAAAGGCCGCAGGCAAATCCACTCGTTCACAGGTAAGCATTAATGGTTGAAGAAACAGAGTTTAAAGCCGCGCTCAAAGACATCAACCACCAAAAATGTGCCTTTGCCAAAATCGTTCTAAACCGTAAAGCCGGTTGCGAGTATGCACAAAAAATATTGCTTGCTGAAAGAGAGGGCATGAACTGTATCTCCCCCACAGGTTTGATGCTTTGCCAGCAATGGACGAAATATTTACAAGAGAAGTGCTTATTTGCATTGAAAATCGACGATCTAAGCGCCGAGCTTCCTCATGGTAAAGCGGTCAAACTACAACTTGGAGGGCTTATCGGACTACACAATACGCTGCACGACTCTCCCCCTGAGATCCCAATTAGCAATATCGTGGATTTATTACAACAGGCAAAAACTGCTTTCGACCAGCTAGATAAGATCCCCCTAGAACATATTATCCCTGCAATTTCAGCCTATCAGAATAAAACACGCTCTAGACGCAAAAAATAAGCGTTATAAATGCCGCTCTAACCGATCAACCTTTAATTGCCCTGGTGCTAAACCCGCTCCAGCACAGCACTTACTCGCTTTTTCAATCAACGTGTGCGGCAAGGTCATGTAAATTTCATGATCAGTAAAGTTTTTGATGCCTTTTACCACTTTTTCCATATTCGGCAAAATATCACCCATGGAAGGTGTTGCAATGACCTCAAAGGTAAAGTTATCCATCGCATCCGCCCAAGCTCGGCATTCCTTATGCAAATACGGCAGTGGTTCAGAGGACAACCAAAATAACTTCAAGGGCTGCTCTAGCTCTAACGCAAAGGCGTGCTCAATCAAGCTTTTCATCGGAGCAAAACCTGCATCAAAAGCCAAGAACAATAACGGTGCTGTTGTGTCATCGTTCATGACAAACTCACCTTCAGGCCCTTCGATTGTAATGGCTGCTGACCTTTTTAAATCATTAAAAACATAATCAGAGAACACACCACCAGAACGATGAATATGAAAATGTAACTGACGCCCATTACATGGGCAACTGGCGATAGATTTATTCCTCAAGGGCAAGCCGTCAAAGTTTAACGTTACTTGCTGGCCTGCCAAAAAACGCAGCGACTGAGTTCGGGGGGTCTTCACCTCAAGCACCACCCAATCATCCGTCACTCGGTCTATTTTAGAAATTTTAGCATTAATTTTTTGGTGTGGTATATCTTGTGCTTCATCAGATTCGTGCGCTTCAAGTACCACATCTTCAGTGGCACTCATACAGCACAACAAAACAGTGCCATTACGCTTTTCTTCTCGGCTAAATTGGTAATCAAAGTGGTGTGATTTTTCTATTTGGCCTGAGACCAGCCGAGCCTTACATTCACCACAAGAACCATTATTACAACTATAGTCTAACGCTTTACCATGGCGGAGCCCTGCCTCTAAGATACTCTCCCCTTTCTCAGAGGTATACTCATGCCCAGATGGCAGTATTTTGATATTTGCGGTCATTTGATCGCGTTTTGCTCCATTTCAGAGTTAAGCCAGGTCATCATCGTCTCCAGCATCGCTTTGTCCTTTTTCTCACATTTGGCATTCATCGCCACCAAACGATCTTTAAGGCCAACAATCACTTGAGCAAATGCCATATTTTTTTGCTGCTCACGACCCAAACAGTTTTTCAATTCAACCATTTGCTGCAACAATCGCTCTTCGGAGTGCTCGTTAATTTTATTAACCGCATCCAATTTTACGCGCGCAACAAAATCCAACATTTCATGTTTATTTGTAAGCTCTGCTCCTGGGTACACGCGAATTAACTCATTTACCCGGATCATTCCCTCAAACGTGTGTAATTTACCTTCACGAATTTGCGTTTGTACATCTTTGCGGCTGACACCGGCCATTTTTGCTGCCATTGCCAAATTTAATAACTTCGCCATCGCACCTAACCCACCAAATTTTGTTGTTCCAACTTATAGTTATAGGTTATTTATCTGCTTTGTCCTATTAGCAAATACGCCTATCAAAAGGCACGCACTAAGCAATGGGGGCTTTAAGCGTAGCCAACTGTGCAAAAACCACGTCCGTTACCGGCAGTAATTTTTTACGCATCAAAGTGCC
>JABHGC010000020.1 GCA_018672285.1 Methylococcales bacterium | reverse complement strand
TGTTGCATATTTATGATGCACTGTTTAATCAGGAAGATGTAAAACACATTCTTGTGCGTCATGAGCAAGCGGCAGTCCATGCTGCGGATGGTTATGCTCGCTCCAATGGTAAACCTGGTGTCTGTCTTGTGACTTCAGGCCCTGGTGCGACCAATGCGGTCACGGGCATTGCGACAGCTTACATGGATTCTATCCCTTTGATTTGTATTACAGGGCAGGTGCCTTCACCTGTGATTGGTAGTGATGCGTTTCAAGAAGTGGATACGGTGGGGATTACTCGCCCATGTGTAAAACACAATTTTTTAGTCAAGCGCTCTGAAGATATCGCCGAGACCTTTAAAAAAGCATTTTATATTGCGACGACCGGTAGACCGGGGCCTGTTGTTATTGATATTCCAAAAGATGTTGCCGATATAGAACGTAAAATTCCTTATGAATATCCTAAAAAGATCTCAATGCGCTCATATAACCCTGTGGTTAAGGGGCATAAAGGTCAGATCAAAAAAGCGGTAGAGCTTATTCTGTCTGCTAAGCGACCCATGCTATACACCGGTGGTGGTGTTGTTCTGGATAATGCGTCAAAAGAACTGATCGAATTTGTGCGTTTGCTCGGGTTCCCTATCACGACAACATTAATGGGCTTGGGTGCGTATCCCTCTAAAGATGAGCAGTTCTTAGGTATGCTCGGTATGCATGGCACGTACGAATCGAACATGGGGATGCATCACTGTGATACTTTGATTGCCATTGGCGCCCGGTTTGATGACCGCGTGACTGGTAAAATTGCAGAGTTTTGCCCTGAGGCAAAAATTGTCCATGTGGATATTGATCCGGCTTCAATTTCTAAAACCGTACGGGTTGATGTGCCTATTGTTGGTGCAGTCGGTAGTGTCCTTAAAAGCATGATAAAGCTCATTGGTGATAAAAAGCCAGATGCCGATGCGTTGTCATCTTGGTGGGCTAGATTAAACGAATGGCGTAAAGAAGATTGTTTGCGCTACGATAAAAGTAGTCCGCTCATTAAGCCTCAATTTGTGATAGAGCAATTGGCTGATTTAACCAACTGTAATGCATTTATTACCTCAGATGTTGGTCAGCATCAAATGTTTGCCGCCCAATTTTACCCTTTCCAAGAGCCGCGTAAGTGGATTAACTCCGGTGGTTTAGGCACGATGGGATTTGGCTTGCCTGCAGCAATGGGGGCGCAACTTGCACATCCTGATGAGTTAGTCGCATGTATCACTGGTGAAGCTAGTATTCAGATGTGTATCCAAGAGTTGGCAACCTGTAAGCAGTTTGATTTGCCCGTTAAAATCATTAACTTAAATAATGGTTTTATGGGGATGGTTCGGCAGTGGCAAGAATTTATATACGAAAGTCGTTACTCACACTCTTATGTGGAAGCACTGCCTGATTTTGTGAAATTGGCTGAAAGTTATGGTCATGTTGGTATGAAAATTGAGAAACCGGAAGACGTTCGCCCGGCATTAGAAGAAGCCATTGCGATGAAAGATCGGTTGGTTTTTATGGACTTCATCATTGACCCAACAGAAAATGTATACCCTATGATCGAGGGCGGTAAAGGGCACCATGAAATGTTGTTGGCCTCAGAGCGGGAGTTGGCGTAATGGAAAAGCGACACATTATTTCTATTCTGATTGAAAACGAGTCTGGTGCGTTATCTCGAGTGGCGGGGTTGTTTTCGGCAAGGGCCTACAACATTGAATCGTTAACGGTGGCACCAACTGAAGATGAGACATTATCGCGGATGACCATTGCAACGCATGGTAGTGATGAAATTATCGAACAAATCACAAAGCAGTTGAATAAACTGATTGATGTTGTCAAACTCAGCGACCTGTCTGAGGGCGAGCATATTGTTCGTGAAATGATGCTGATTAAAGTCGATGTGCCAAACAGTAATGAGCGTCAAGAGATTAAACGATTAGCAGATATATTTAGAGCAAAAGTGATTGATGTGAGCTCAACAAGTTACACATTAGAAGTGACTGGCTCTGCAAGTAAGCTTGATGCATTGATTGATACACTGCCTGAGACCTCAATTATTGAAGTTGTGCGCTCGGGTTTGTCCGGCATTTTACGTGGTAGTGCAGGGTTGCACGTATAAACACGATAAAGACGGTTTAATGTTGCTGGTAATACAGCCTATTTATTTGGTACTGGGTGTCCGGTATCCATTGTTAAAAGATAAGGATTCAGAATGAAAGTCTATTACGACAAAGATGCAGATCTATCAATTATTAAAAGTAAAACTGTTGCCATCATTGGTTATGGTTCTCAAGGTCATGCACATGCCAATAACTTAAAAGATTCCGGCGTGAATGTTGTCGTTGGCCTTCGTGCAGGTTCTCAGTCTGAAGCGAAAGCAGCTGCATCTGGTCTTGCGGTTAAAAGTATTGAAGATGCGACCGCTTCTGCTGACGTGGTTATGATATTAGCACCAGATGAGCACCAAGCTGATTTATATAACGAACAAGTTTTACCAAACATGAAAGATGGTGCGGCCCTTGCTTTTGCTCATGGCTTTAACATTCATTATGGTCAAATCGATCCTCGTGATGATATGGATATCATCATGATTGCACCTAAAGGTCCTGGTCATTTGGTTCGTGCAACGTATGAGCAAGGCGGTGGTGTACCGAGCTTAATTGCTATTCATCAAGATGCGACCGGTAATGCTAAAGCAATTGCATTATCTTATGCTTCTGCAAATGGTGGTGGCCGCGCGGGTATCATTGAAACAACCTTTAAAGAAGAAACTGAAACTGATTTGTTCGGTGAGCAAGCCGTATTATGTGGTGGCACAACTGCATTGGTTCAAGCTGGCTTTGAAACACTAACAGAAGCAGGTTATGCACCTGAAATGGCTTATTTTGAGTGCTTGCACGAATTAAAGCTGATTGTTGACTTGATGTATGAAGGTGGAATGGCCAACATGCGTTACTCAATTTCTAATACAGCAGAATACGGTGATTTAACACGTGGTCCTCGTGTTGTGACTGAAGAAACGAAGAAAGAAATGAAGAAAATTCTGACCGAAATTCAAAATGGTGAATTTGCGAAAGAGTTTATTCTTGAAAACAAAGCCAATGCAGCGACGTTAAAAGCCAAGCGTGCTATTGGTAAAGCGCATCCTATTGAAGAAGTAGGCACTAAATTGCGTGATATGATGCCTTGGATTAAGTCTAATCGTATCGTTGATAAATCTAAAAACTAAAGGTAACGATTCAGCTCACCCTTGAAATGGCTAATTTCAGGGGCACCCCAAGAGTACTTCCAAGCTTATTACATAAGCAAGGGGCGCAATCTAAACAGTTACCAAGTAAGCGGGTAAAGTATGAGCGAAGAAACAACAGAACCATCACGGCGTCGAGGCATTTATTTATTGCCTAATTTATTTACGACGGCGGCATTGTTTTGTGGTTTCTACGCCATTATATCTGCAATTAATGGCAGCATGCTGAACGAACCTGTTCGTTTTGAGTATGCTGCCATTGCCATTTTTATCGCCATGGTTTTGGATGGCTTAGATGGCCGTGTTGCTAGAATGACCAACACCCAAAGTGATTTTGGTGCGGAGTATGACAGCTTAGCCGATATGGTGTCCTTTGGCGTTGCGCCAGCTATGGTGATGTACCTGTGGGTCCTAAATGAAATTGGTAAAATAGGTTGGTTTGCGGCTGGCTGGTTTGCGGCATTTATTTATGTGGTGATGGGCGCATTGCGCTTAGCCCGTTTTAATACTCAAGTGGGTGTTGCTGACAAGAATTACTTCCAAGGTTTGGCGAGTCCTTCTGCGGCTGGCATTATGGCGAGCACAGTATGGGCGGGTGCCGAAAACGGCATTGATCCTACCAATATTGTGTGGCTCGCTTTTATCATAACGCTGTTCTCTGGGTTGATGATGGTCAGTAACTTCCGCTACAGCAGTTTCAAAGGGATTAATTTTAAAGATAAGGTGCCGTTTATCACTGTTGTTCTCACGGTGTTGGCTCTAGCAGTTGTTGCACAAAGCCCTGCGATCGTTCTTTTTTGTATTTTTTGGGTGTATGCCTTGTCAGGCCCCGTGATGACGTTGAGGCAAATTTACATAAAACGGGCAGAGAAAAAAGCAAAACAGCAATAACTTGATGAATAGATGCTGCCACAAGTGGTGTTATTTAACCGTGCAGTGATCAAGGTATTATGGCGTTGCAGGTCGTTGTGTCGTGTTCTTTTTACTTGGCAAGTAAAACATCAGACGCTATAGTGAACGTTATGAAACAGATAAAAGCACACATTCCTCAGTCAATTCTCAAGCAGCCTTGCTTGCGACTATCTCTGTGCTTGCTACTTCTGCCTTAGGGCATATAAAATAAGTCCTTGGCGAAGGCATGAATGACGCAAACAAATCACATCCAAAGAACAGCATAAAATCAAGCAGTCAATGTTTGATAGGACACAATCATGAGTAACGATAAATTATTTGTATTTGATACCACCTTAAGAGATGGTGAGCAAAGCCCTGGCGCTTCAATGACGCGTGATGAAAAACTTCGCATCGCTAAATCCTTAGAAAATATGAAGGTCGACATTATTGAGGCTGGTTTTCCCATTGCCAGTGAAGATGATTTCCAGGCCGTAAAACTGGTTGCCGAGCAAGTACAAGACAGCACAATTTGTGTTTTATCACGCGCTTTAGACAAAGATATTGCTCGAGCAGGGGAAGCCATTAAGCCTGCTAACTCAGGACGTATTCATACGTTTATTGCAACCTCTCCAATCCATATGGAGAAAAAGTTACGCATGTCGCCAGATGATGTGTTGGCTCAAGCGGTTCATGCAGTGCAATATGCAGGAAAATTTACCGATAATATTGAGTTTTCACCTGAAGATGCAGGGCGCTCGGATTTTGATTTTTTATGTCGAGTATTAGAAGCGGTGATCGATGCGGGTGCCGGCACGGTGAATATTCCAGATACGGTGGGTTATAATTTGCCTGATCAATTTGGGTCTTTAATTGGCCGTTTAATCGAAACCATTCCAAATTCAGATAAGGCCATATTCTCAGTACATTGTCATAATGATTTAGGTTTGGCCGTCGCTAACTCTTTATCTGCTGTGCAATATGGTGCACGGCAAGTTGAGTGTACCATTAATGGTTTGGGAGAGCGGGCAGGTAATGCCGCTTTAGAAGAAGTGGTCATGGCAATAAGAACACGCCGAGACAAGTTTGAGTGTGATGTCACCTTAGATGCAACCCAAATTGTTGGCTGTTCTAAATTGGTGTCGAGTATTACCGGGTTCCCTGTGCAGCGAAATAAAGCCATCGTTGGTGTGAATGCGTTTGCCCATGAGTCGGGCATTCATCAAGATGGTATTTTAAAGAACCGCGAGACTTATGAAATTATGCGGGCGCAAGATGTGGGTTGGTCCAACAACCAAATGGTGTTGGGTAAGCACTCGGGCCGAAATGCCTTTCGTAGTCATTTAGAAGAAATTGGGGTGACTTTTTCAAGCGAAGAAGAGCTGAATAATGCATTCTATCGGTTTAAAGATTTAGCCGATAAAAAACATGAAATCTACGATGAAGATTTACAAGCCTTAGTGAATGACTCAGCAAGCACGGTTCAAGACTCTATACGATTAGTGACTTTACAAACGTGTACTGGTACAGGCGAGAAACCAAAAGCCACCGTCACTTTAAGTGTTGAAAGCGAAGAAAAAACACAAGTAAGTGATGGTGCTGGCTCTGTTGACGCGGTGTTTAAAGCCATTGAGTGTATTGTGGATAGTGGCTGTGAATTAGAGCTTTATTCTGTGAGCAATGTGACAACAGGTACGGATTCTCAGGGCGAAGTAACGGTTCGAATTCGTAAAGGGGATCACCGAGTTAATGGGCAGGGTACAGATACAGATATTATTATGGCTTCTGCTAAAGCGTATGTGAATGCGTTGAATAAAATTCTGATGCCCGTTGCTAAAAAACATCCTCAGAAAGCGGTATAGCACGTTGGATCCAAAGTTATATCCTGCGTACCTAGAGGTAATGGGCGTTCAACGCTGGCAACCAAAGCTGCCTGCGTTGTTTCAAAATATTCCTGCCCCTGTTGTTAATAAGCCTGAATTGCAGGCGCAAGCTGTGATCACTGAAGAGCCTGCCATTGAAGCCATAACGAGCGACGCAAGCCATGCTGCCCCCCCGGTTGTTGAGCCTGCACAGATGGGGGAATGGCCAGAGCTTGAATCAGCCGTTCGAGGCTGCCGTGCTTGTGAGTTACACCAAAGCCGAACGCAAACCGTTTTTGGTGTCGGCGCAAAGCAAGCCGATTGCATGATTATTGGCGAGACGCCTGGAGCGGATGAGGATCGCCAAGGGGAGCCATTTGTCGGTAAAGCGGGGCAATTATTGAATGCGATGATTCAAGCGATTGGCTTAAGCCGGGAGCAAGTCTTTATTGCCAATATTTTAAAGTGCCGGCCACCCGGTAATCGAAATCCTAGCAAAGAAGAAGTTGCTGCGTGTTCTGATTTTTTAGACCAACAAATTACTTTAGTGAAGCCTAAGGTCATTCTGAGTGTTGGGCGTATTTCTGCACAAAACCTACTCAAAACAGACGTTGCTGTGGGCAAATTGAGAGGGCTAAATACCTTGCCTGGTCACGATATTCCGCTTGTTGTGACATATCACCCCGCCTATTTGTTGCGTACCCCAAGCCAAAAGCGAGCAGCATGGGCAGATATGAAATTATTACGCTCATTGCTGGTTAGTGCAGAATGACGGTTGATGCTCAAGGGTTTAAGCTTATGCAGCCAGCGCATTTAGCTGAGATCATGGCCATTGAAGTTCGCGCCTATGATTTTCCTTGGTCAGAAAAAAATTTCTTAGATTGTTTAAGCTCTCGTTATCATTGTTGGATTTATCAACCGGAAGACCATATTGTGGCCTATGGGGTTTTGTCTGCAGCAGCAGGTGAGGCGCATGTATTGAATTTATGCGTGGATCCGGCACATCAGCATCAAGGCTTGGGCCGAAGAGTGCTACACTTTTTATTACAGGTTGCGTCGGAGCACTCGGTGTCAGATGTTTTTTTAGAAGTGAGAGACAGTAACGAGCCTGCCAAAGTGTTATATGAGTCGGTAGGGTTTAATCAGTACTCAGTACGCCATCGGTATTACCCTGCGACGCAAGGACGGGAAGATGCTGTTTTATACTGTAAGGCCATAATATGAAACGTCATGGATCCCCCTTTTTTCTCAGTGTCGTTGTGTTGCTGCTTTGTGCTATGCCTGCGTCCGCACGAGATTTTGTGGCTTTAGAAGATACCGGTGCAGGGACATATTATTTACCAGGCTATATTGACCAAGTCGGGCCAGTTAAGTGGTTGCTGGATACAGGCTCAGGTTACCCTGTAATTAGTTACGATGCTTTGTCAGCATTATTGAGCAGCAGGGGAACACGCTATATTCGCAATATCACGGCTGTGATGGCCGATGAGCGTCGTCGCTTAGTGCCAATTTATCGTATTAGTCAAATGAGATTGGGAACAAGTTGCGTGCTTAAAGATGTTGAAGTGGCAGTCTTTCCAAATGTTAGGCGAAACATCATTGGGATGCGGGCGTTAAAGCAATTGGCCCCGTTTGAGATCTCCATTGAGCCACTGGGTATTTATTTGAGTCATTGTAATGGAAGGTGAGTAGGCCATGATTGAAGCCATTGTCTTATTGGTGGTGATTGCCGTAGCGGCAGTCTTGATACGCTATGCCAGCATTAAAGTTCCGCCCGACGAGTAGATGTTCTATGCTTTAAAGAGTGTGTGACTTAACCTAACAGAGACAGAATCATGGCAGCTAAAATGAACCGGCAACAAGCCCTCGATGAATTGGCGCACGAACACCATATCGAAGGTCCTGACATCTATTTATTGGAGTTGATTCCTCTGATTGAGATGATTTGGGCGGATGGGGTTGCTCAAGAAGCTGAAATGGATGTGATGCGAGAATATATGATCGCTCACGTTGGCCGCTTGAATGAGGCGGCGGCAATGGAGGTGGTGACCAATGATGATGTACAGCGTTTTTTTCAGCGCTTTTGTCACGAAAGGCCTGCGCCTGAGTTATTGAAGACGATTCGGGAGTTGTCAGTGGCGGTGTTTTTAAACAGCCCAGATGAAAGCCGCAATCGTGAAAAACGAGATACCTTGTTGGCATATTGTCTGGATATTGCAGCCGCGACGGTATTGGAATACCCCTATGGTCGAAGAGAGCGGATTGTAGCGGAAGAAAAAGCCATGTTATTAGAGATTATGGAGCATTTTCAAATCTCGCTTGACCGAGAGTGGTAAGCAATCTGTTAGGGTTAGTTTGCTTGTACTGTGCGTGATGCAGCCCAATCACGTAGTTCTGTAATTTTCTCTTCCATGACCACAGAAAGCGGCTGAGTTAAGTTGATTTCTTCAAGTAAAATTTGGGTGTTCAACGTGGTTTTATTGGCTTGTGCCGCATACTGCCCTGAGACCAATGCTTGCTCTATTTCCGCTCCTGAAAACCCCTCAGAAGCCTGTGCCAATTGAGATAAATCAAACATCGCAGGGTCTGCTTTGCGCTTGATTAGGTGAATGTTAAAAATTTGTTCACGGGTCTCTGAGTCTGGTAAATCCACGAAAAATATTTCATCTAATCGACCTTTTCGCAACAGCTCTGGAGGCAGCTTGGTGATGTCGTTTGCCGTGGCAACCATAAAAACATTCGCTTTGCGCTCTGCCATCCAGGTTAATAATGTCCCGAGTACACGTTGCGAAGGGCCTTGGTCGGAGTCGCCACTGGAAATTCCTTTTTCAATTTCATCCATCCATAATACACAGGGTGACATTGCTTCAGCAATTTTTAGTGACTGTCTGAGGTTTTTCTCCGTTTCGCCATGATATTTATTGTATAGGGAGCCAAAGTCGAGG
>JABHGC010000084.1 GCA_018672285.1 Methylococcales bacterium | reverse complement strand
TGGTTTGTTGCTTGATCCACTTAGGAAAAATTACATGGGCACATACTTGGTAGTGCGTGGTTTCGTCTTGTTTTTGTAAGTACCGCTCAAACGAAATGGGGTTATCTTCATTTGCATGACATGCGGCCTCGTATACCAATGCCCGTAGCAACACACGGGCAGGTTCAGCCTCTAACGAGAGCGGAAACTCATCTGCCCAAGCAGGATAAGCTTTATCCAAATGAGCAATGGGATCGGATTTTTCATCTAGCTGAAAACGTTGTCGTAAATCAATAGTCGCTTCGATAATATCAGCCGCAACATTAAACACGGTATCTCGGCGAAAAGTTTCAGGCAGAATGTGACCAATTTCAGAGGCGATTTGGTTTGCAGTGATGCCGCTAGAGCGAATTTGAAGGTAACGCTCCAAGAGCTGTTTAAAATAGTGTGTGATTTTTGCAGCAGGGTTTAACAACAACTGTAATGGTAAGCCGCCTTCTGCTGCGATAGAGCCTATATATTGGTGCCGTTTGGAACCATGCTCTTGAAAAATAGGTCGCTTCCAATAGAGAAACCCTTGGGTAATAGCTGGATAAAAATGGCTTTGAGGGTTATTGGTAACGTCCGCTAGGTCTTGACCCGTAATACCAATAGATTCAAAAATGGGTTCCCACTTCCAAGGCCCGCCAGGATACTCCCTACGCCACCACTCAGCAGCATAAAGCACGAACAAAGGCGCAAATTTTAAGTTACCCCCTTGTGTTTCAGATCGCATGACATCTCGCGAACCAAAAGCGGCACAAAATTGTAGCGCTTCACGCATGTGAGCTAATTCATCGGTTGTGGCTTTGTAAGCATAAAGTGGTCGGCCATCTGAAAAGGTCAATGCACGATTAGCCAAAAATTGAGAAAGCCATTTTTTAGGATGCTTGGTGTTGTTGTTTATTTTTGTATTTTCCATATCGAACTTTCCCTAGAAACTGATTTGCTATTTCACCTAGAGCAAACAGTATGCCAAAAAATTAACTCTATACTTTACCGCCACTTAACATCTTTCTTGATAACATAGAACTTTTTAGATATAAAAATAATTACGCACATATAAAATGTTTTATGTGCTTGATGACGTCACAATTTTTTCATCAATGAATTGATAAGGTGATTGCCCTTTTTGGAAACAACGCCATCGTTCTAAATACAACGCATGATCTAATAAGCCAATATCCGTTGTTTCTCCTTGGTTACCTTCATCTAAACCTCTGTCAATCCGAATGCCACCAATATCTGTTAGCACATAGCGAGCGTGGAAATCCTCAGCAACAGTTTCATCATCCCAGCGGATGATGGTGAGTGAAATGTTTTTAGGTAACAATTCAGATAAAAATTGGCAATGGCGATGAAATTCACTTGTCGGCGGCTTCTTAGCACCACCCAAACAATGATATTCAAAGCGCACAATCGTATGATTATCTTGTGTGGCAGCATTGATAATGGCTTTTACAACAGCTTGGTATTTAGGGCGTTGAGGTCTGAAATGGCCATCGACTAATAAGAGGGTTTTACTAACGCCCAGCAAAGGCGCAACCGTTTTAGCTATATCGGTTGCCGTTCGAGGGATGCGCTGCTCTCTCTTAATCGCTAATGGCGGTAACTCGTCATCTAAATCATCCGGATGTAGTACACCATCATGTGCAGAATTTTCCAGCGCAACAATGGATCGAAACGGTTTCTGTTGATGTGATTGAAAGGCGTTTTCTAACCAATTTGTTTGGGTATCATAGATTCTGCCTGTGGAGATTAATTTCCGTTTTCCACTACGCCGGAGTTTTTCTTCTATACGCTTTCTGGCAACAGGCTTAAGTTTTCCTGCTGCACTATAAACCATCCTTTCCCACTTTTTTGGAAAACGCGCGATAACCCTACCTTTATGAATGTCAAATTTTTCAATTAGATAACGGAAGGTTTCCCAGCTTGATGCCATGGCTTCAGGTTCAATAGCAAATTCATGAATCAAAATAACTCCTCCGCCCGCTCATCAAAGAAACCTTGTGGCCATTCATCTTCAAAGTCACCTTCATCATCAATTCTTAAATGCTTAATTTGCGTACCATTGTCACTAGGCTCAATATACATAACTGAGACATGTTCTTTTGTTATCGCGGGCATACCGGGAGGCAATTCATTTTCTGTTGCCTCTCTAATTCGGCGCAATAGCCGTAACATGATATGTTCGCTATGTGTTTCCAGCAGAAATGTGACCTCATTATTGTGTGAACACTCAATAAAGAGATCACCTAATGCCACTTGCAACGCAGGATGAATGTGTAGTTCTGGTTGCTCTATGGCAATAGCTTGACTAGGGTCACTTTGATTTTTTGCCAAAATGGCAGAAACAACGACGGGAAGCGTTTGCGAAATACCTACACCCACATCTTGTGGTGACACATCTGTCTCCGTGTGTTCATCTCGAAGATGAATGCGTGTTTTTATGGGTAATTTTGCCAGCTCCTCTGCAATCCACAATTGATCATCTAACAGCCCCTCAGCAGGTTGATTTAGGGCATTAATGATTGGGCTGTCTAATTCAAGCTCCTTATATTGTTTACGCACAATTTCGTAGCTGGTGTTTAAAAGATTTTCTTCTGACAGCCAGCGATTAATTTCATCAAGATTCTTTTCTGATGTTTGGTGCAATTGATCCCACGCAGCCAAGCCAGAAGCCCAGCGATTTCTATCGGGTGATAATTCAGGGCGATAATAACGCTTTGGAACGACTCGCAAGGGACCAATATAGAGATATTTTCTTAAGTAATCGCGCAAGCATTCACCGCTACCAACCATAATCCGAGAAAAATACGTTTTGATGGATGATGACTCACTATGAATGCCTGAAAGCTCGCCTGAGCCAATCTGATGTTGTTCATTTTGCCCGGCAAAACCATGCTCTAAATTGTAGAATTCTAATGGCAGTTTTTCACCAAAATCCGGTAATGCACCGTGTTTAAAATAAGTACCGATTTCAGTTGCGTTACCTGTTGCAAGGTATTGATTGAAATAATCTTCAAAAATGCTGCTATTATCGGAACCAATAAACGGATGTGTGTAATTGATATTCGTGAGCACCGTATTTTTTAAATCTGCTTTGGCGACGATATCTGCAAAATGTTCACCATTTATAGCAACGCTATATTTGGCAACATAAGCCTTATTCTCAATCTCACTCCATCGAATATCAATACTCAGCTTGATGGTTTTTACTTGGCTCAAGTCCTTAACGCTAGGGCTCAACATGATGCCAATAAAATTCGCTTCTTCACCATCGCCATAATCGGGCAACTCATCAACCTCAAACTCTATTGCCAATGATATGGGTTGACGAATATTATGCTGGTGCACTAAATTTTGAAAACCACCCAGATCCATTTGACCGCCAATGAGGGTTTTACCTGGGTCGGTGTTATTTCGCTCTAGGATTTCGTAAACGTAGTGCAATGCTTGCACGACAGTACTTTTGCCAGCACTATTGGGGCCAAACAAGAGCGTGATGGGTTTAAAAATCACGGTTTGTTGCTCTGGGCCGATAGATTTGAAGTTGAATAATGAGAGTGAGGTAATTTTCATGGGTTCTCTGTCACTTGTTAGGCAGTAATTTCAATTTGTGCCATTAGCTCTATGCGGTCAAAAGCTAACTGAAGAATATTGACCCTGTCATAAAGTGGTATTTCGGGAGCTGATTTAATAAGGCGTTCAATTTCACCGCGATTTTGGTCACTCTCTTGCATATTGTTAAGGATATTTTTCCATTCATCCAATAAATGCTTTTGGTTGTTTTCTCTATCCTGGGAGGCAGCAGCAACAAGCCATGCACCAAGCCACCCGTATCTTTCAGGTAGTTTTTCATGATTCGACGGCATTCCGATTAAGCACTCTACTACCTCATTAACAACACTAGGGTCATGCTTAAAATCATTAAATAAGTCTCGATTTACCTCTTGTAAAATTAACAATAACGATAGAACAGGCGTATCAATTTTGTCATCGAAAGGAATGCTTCTCAAGATCAAACGTAAACGGGTAATTGTTCGATTAATATCCCTTAAGCTATATCCAAAGCGTTTAAACAGCGTTCCTAATGTATCCTGTAATATCCTGAGCTGATCTCCATCTTTTCTAGTCGCGTAGTACTTGCTGATGTCTTGTTGCTGTAACAGCGATTGTGAGTATGATTTTTGATCCGTGATTTTTAACTGATAGTTCATATCGATGAATCGCTTCAGGTAGTTGACACCATCAAAAGATGACCCATAAACACCTTGCAGGCTTTTGCTCAGTTGTTCACGATTAACAGCTAAAACAAAGACTAACCGGTCAATATCAAACAGATGCTTTACCCGTTCTAATAATTCAATCGCATAAGTTGGCCTGCAACGATCAATCTCATCAATGAAAATAATCAGGTTTAGCTGCTCATCAGGCAAAGCTTTAATCACTTTGCCAATGAGTTGCTTGAATTGCTCTAATGCTTCTTTTTTTGCTGTAAATTGTTCAACCAAATCACCAGCAATCTCACCAGTTAAATTTGAGGCAACTTTTTCGTATTCTTTATCGAGTTCTAAAATGCCGAGCGTTGAGGCTTTTACGGACGCAACGGTTAAGCCTTTCAGTAAACCTGGGACAATTTTTTTTGCTTTATTCCACGACTTTTTAGCGGCGGAATCATCATCACCACCTTTCACCCATTCATCAATTGCAGAAAGCAGTGGCAATAAAGGATCTTCAGAAAAATCACTTTCCCAAACATTTAGGTGAATACTTTTATAGCCCTGTTTGTTTAAGTACGCTTGCCAAAGCTTGATAAAGGTTGTTTTACCTGCACCCCAAGGTGCGTCAATGGCAAAGGCTAATGGTGTTTGTGCATTGAGTAAAACGGGAGATAGGTTTTCAATTTCTTTGTGGCGTTCTAATAGATCGTTTCCACATGGCCATTGGTCTTCGGTAATGTCAACTTCAGGCATATGCAGAGGGGTTGGTAAGGCTGTTTGATCATTAACTTCAGTGGTCAATGGGTAAATCCTCATAGCTGGCCAGAGTAGGCTTTTTGAGACAGAGAACTAAATAAGTGTTCCAGATTAAATTCTGACAACTTTTTTGATTCTAAATTATTTACAATTTTTCTCACAACTGAAGAAAATTTCATCTGCTGTTGGTAGGGTGGAACAGGGATGTCCAGTGCTCGAAGAATTGCTAAATTAATATTTTTTTGAGCAGATTCTGGTGCTGAAGCTTCAAGCGTTTTTTGCAGAAATCCTAACCAACTTTGGACATATTCGACGGTAGCATTATCGTCAGGGATGAAGCCAACAACGCTATCAGGAAAGCATGCATCAAAAGTTAATACACCTGTTTTGGCAATGTTTGCTGCAATTGTT
>JABHGC010000021.1 GCA_018672285.1 Methylococcales bacterium | reverse complement strand
CTTGCTCTGTCACCAGAGCCACTGCTTCTTCTTTAAATTCTTTTGGATAAGTTTTGTATGGTCGTTTCTTGTTCATGATCACCTCGATAGTTGATAATATTATCCCTTATCAAAGTGTCCGGTTCCATTAGACCAGAACATAACGCTTTTTGCTGATCATCATCGGAGTATTGGTGGACTAATCTAACCAATAGGTTTTGATGCACTAACCTGGTACTGACGAACTCTACCTTTAGTGAACTATACAAAATATCGTTTATTTTTTGCTGGCGATCCGGGTTAGGCGGCGTACGCCGCCTTTCCTTTAAGAAGTAAGCAATTTCTTTTTTCCCTCGCTGAGTGTGTAGCGCTGCTTTAGCCTGTTCAACTTTTTTTGCTAAAGGAGAGTTGTACCAATCATCAACTTTAGTCAGTGTCGTAATATCAACAGCGTCACTTAACTCATTTGCTAATAAATCTGCAACAACCTCAAGATCCGCCGCATCATTCAGCACATAAGACACACCCTCTATTTCTGCAGCTGTAAGCTCACCTTCAATTCTGACTCGGCGTAGGAGCTTATCTAGCCCGCGGACAGTCTGTTTGGAAAACGATGAAAAACCGTTGAGCACACCAGATTTAACGATAATGCTTTTGGCAATCGTGTGTTCTTCTGCTTGGAGAGCAAAAGGTAAAAAAAGGAGATTGAAAAGCAAGAAAGCAGAAATAAGTTTCATTACAGATAATTCAAGTATTAAGTTAACAAACATAATACATGATCTTATTTACTTATTAAACTTTTTAACTTAAATATTTATTTCAACAGAAGTTTTCTTGAGGTCAAATTATCTCCTCTCATTCGCGTTCGCTCTAGCAGGTATTACCTGCATCAAGCGAAGCGCTACTGTTATAATGCATCAATAATCTTGTTGAAATTGGCGCTTGGACGCATAGCCTTATCAATCGCTACTTTATCAGCCATATAGTAGCCCCCCAATTCAACCGCTTTACCTTGCACAGCATTTAGCTCATCCATAATTGCCATCTCAAGCTCAGTTAAGCTTGCTGCCACCTCAGTAAAACCTGCTTTAAGTTCCACGTCGTCAGTTTGAGCTGCAAGTGCCTGAGCCCAGTACAGCGCCAAGTAAAAGTGACTTCCCCGAACATCAATTTCCCCACTATGGCGTGAGGGGGATTTATCCTTTTCAAGAAACTGGCCATTTGCAGCATGCAATGTTGCAGCGAGTACTTTTGCCTTGTCGTTATTTTGCTTTTGCGCCATGTCTTCTAATGATACAGCTAACGCTAAAAACTCTCCCAAAGAGTCCCACCTTAGGTGATTTTCTTGCTGAAACTGCTCAACATGCTTTGGCGCTGAGCCACCCGCCCCTGTTTCAAACAATCCGCCACCGGCTAACAATGGCACGATTGATAACATCTTTGCGCTCGTCCCTAGCTCTAATATTGGGAAAAGGTCTGTCAAATAGTCGCGCAATACATTGCCTGTAACAGAAATGGTATCCAACCCTTCTTTAACACGACTGAGTGCATGTTCACAGGCGGCAATAGGCGACATAACCTGAATGTCTAAGCCAATGGTGTTGTGCTCAGACAAATAACGCTCTACTTTTTTGATGAGGTTAGCATCATGCGCTCGGTTCACATCCAACCAAAAAATAGCCGGGTTTCCCGTTAATCGTGCTCTGGTTACGGCCAATTTCACCCAATCTTGGATGGGTATGTCTTTTGTTTGACATGCACGCCAAATATCCCCTTCGGCAACGGTATGCTCCATTAAAGCATTACCTTCTGAGTCCAGTACTTTAACGATGCCATTGGTTGGAATTTGAAATGTTTTGTCGTGCGATCCGTATTCCTGTGCCTTTTGCGCCATAAGGCCAACGTTACTAACGTTACCCATATTTTTCACATCAAATGCACCATGTTTTTTACAAAAATCAATCGTAGCCTGGTAAATGCCTGCGTAGCAGCGGTCAGGAATCATTGCCTTTGTGTCATGCAGCTGCCCGTCAGTTCCCCACATTTTACCTGAGCTTCTTATTGCAGCTGGCATAGAGGCATCCACAATCACATCACTCGGAACGTGTAAATTGGTGATCCCTTTGTCAGAATTGACCATCGCAAGCTCTGGTTGATCTGCGTAAACAGCGGCAATATCGGCCTCAATTTCAGCTTTTTTATCAGCATCAAGACTAGCTATTTTTGAGGTAATATCACCTACACCATTGTTCGGATCAATGCCAAGCTCGGCAAAAAGAGCAGCATGCTTCTCAAACACGGCCTCAAAGTAAACACTCACAGCATGACCAAAAATAATGGGGTCTGAGACTTTCATCATCGTTGCTTTAAGGTGTAGAGATAACAACACACCTTGGCTTTTAGCTTCTGCTATTTGTGCACTAAAAAAGGCACGCAAGGCAGAACAACTCATGACAGTTGAATCAATGATTTCGTTTTTGAGTACTTTAACGTTGTCTTTTAAAATTTGCTTGGTACCGTCAGTCGCAGTCAGTTCAATGGTCAACTCATCATCTTGTTTCAAAACTACCGACTGCTCACTCCCATAAAAATCACCGGCATCCATTGAGGCTACATGAGATTTTGAATCAGCTACCCATGCGCCCATGCTGTGTGGGTGCGCTTTTGCATACTGCTTCACGGCATCGGCTACTCGCCGGTCAGAGTTACCTTCTCTTAATACAGGGTTAACTGCACTGCCTAAAACTTTTGCGTATTGAGATTTTATTGCTTTCTCTGCATTATCCTTTGGGTCTTCAGGATAACTTGGGACTGAGTAGCCCTTCTCTTGTAGCTCTTTTATTGCTGAATTCAATTGTGGCAAAGAAGCACTGATATTGGGCAGCTTAATAATATTGGCCTCAGGCGTTTTAGCCAACTCACCTAACTCAGCTAATGCATCGCTACACTTTTGCTCGTCCGTTAAGTGCTCAGGGAAATTAGCCAATATTCTACCTGCTAAGGAAATATCTCGAGTTTCTACACTGATCCCCGCCTTTTTAGTGTATGCAGCAACAATGGGTAGCAATGAATGCGTTGCTAATGCAGGGGCTTCATCAGTAAGGGTATAAATGATCTTAGAACTCGACATAGTGAATTTCTCTCTTTGGACGACCAAGGCTCAGTAGGCCAGAAGTTTATTAAACTATTGGCATTTTAGCCAGCGCTGTTTCGGCTGCAGCAAGGGCTCTTTTCAGAATATTAAAGACAAATCTTTACCCTCATACTTTTTATCAATTCAAATCAATAATAATGACGGTGGATGTCAACCAGCCCTATTTTTCCGGTTGGCTGAAAAATTCCGCTTTTGACTGGTTCAAGGTCTCTTTTTTAGCACCGAGCTTCAAGGCTAATTCATGGAATGCTTGCCAATCTTGCGAACTATGCGTTTTAAGCACTTGGCTTAACGCCTTCAACCATTTTGGCGACACTTTCGCGGTGTGGTCAGAACGTGTTCCTATTAAAAATGGGTAAAGATAGACGGAAGAAGCGTATGCATAATTATCACTAAACACTTTCAATTACAGCATCCATATCCAGGGTAAATGAGAATAATTCTCAATATGCAATTTATATTGTGACGGGGAACTATTTGAAACCATT